>NZ_DGTE01000049.1:0-54754 GCF_002393675.1 Streptococcus sp. UBA4344 | reverse complement strand
TTGATTTCATTCAGTATATCCCAGCTGGGCTTTCTTTGGGATTGATTTTTAAATGGACAAAATCCATTTATTATCCGATTTTATTACATTTTCTAGTCAACTATGGTCCTAAAATCATTTTTATGATATTAACCTAAAACCCCAGCCATAATAATGACTGGGGTTCATTTTTATAATCCGACTTCTTTTAAGGCGTCTGCTAATTTGGCAAATTCGGCAATTGAGAGGGCTTCTCCGCGAATGGATGGTTTGATTTCTGCGATTTCAAGCGCTTGTTCAAGTTTGGCTTTGGTTTCGTCTGCTTTTCCAAAATGGCTTGTTAGGTTGTTCCAAAGGGTTTTGCGGCGGTGAACAAAGCTAATTTTTGAAACACGGAAGAAGAAATCTTCGTCTTTGACTTGAACGAGCGGTTGTTCACGGCGAGTCATTTTTAAAATCGCTGAATCCACATTTGGTGCTGGTACAAAGACTGTACGTGGTACAACAAAAGCAACTTTTGCTGTCATGTAATATTGCACAGCAATTGACAGTGAACCGTAAGCTTTAGTGTTTGGCTCTGCTGAGATACGGTCTGCCACTTCTTTTTGCATCATCACGACAAATTCCGCAAATGGGATTTTTGATTCAATCAAGTGCATCAAGATTGGTGTTGTGATGTAGTAAGGAAGGTTTGCCACAACCTTGATTGGAAGGTCTGGATTAGCAAATTCTTTGATACGGCTTTGAAGGTCTGATTTCAAGATATCTTCATTGATGACTTTGACATTGTCAAAATCGCGGAGCGTATCAGCTAAAATCGGAATTAAACGGTCGTCAATTTCAAATGCCATGACTTCGGCAGCATTTTCAGCCAAAAATTCAGTCAAAGCACCGATACCAGGACCGATTTCGATAACATTGACGTTCTTGTCAATTTCAGCAGTATCCACAATCTTTTGAAGAATGTTTGTATCTGTCAAAAAGTTCTGTCCAAATGATTTTTTAAACGTAAATCCATGACGCTCAAGGACAGCACGCGTCACGCTGTAATCTGCAATTCTCATAATTAATAATCCCTCATTAGTTAGGGAATGTCTTTCCTTTCATTTCTATCAATGCAAGTTACTATTGTATCACATCTGGCTCAATCGCAAAATGCTGCGACGTTTTCGCATGGTTGCTGTGATATGTAACTGTTTTTCAAGGTAATTGGTATTCAGTCGCTTTTTCTTTGCTTCTCTTGGCAAATAGAGGTACAGGCACTCACTACCAGCTTTCAAGATTTCAGCACCAAAATCCGTCTCTAGTAGTTCATTTAATATCTCTTGGTCAAGCTGGTCGTTGGTAAATACCAAGTGAACACGTGAGTCATCGTAGCTTTCATCAAAGGGACTTTCAGCAAGAGCCGTCGTAAACTGGGCTTGTGTTTTGAGGATAACCGATAAATCAGCACCGATTTTTGCCTGAATCGTGTCATGAATCAATGCACAAACGTCATCGTCAGACAAGGTTGTCTCAAAAACGATATTGCCACTTTGAATATATGTCTTAACATTTTCAAGACCTGCTTCTGTTAAAATCTCTGCCAGATAAGCCATTTTAGGAATACGATTCTGCCCAACTGGCGTAACTCCCCGTAAAAGCGCAACTTTTTTCATCCCTCATATCTCTCCATAGCTTCTTCTACTTCGGCTAAAGTGATGCCAAAGAGCTCTAAGCGTTTAAGAAGTTGTTTACCGTTACTATAGCCAATACGGAGTTCTTCTCCAAGGTATTCACGGCGTTTGCGGCTATCATTTCCCATTAAAAGCCCCATACGCATTAGGTCAGCTCTTGTGATGTCGAATTGATTATCATCATCAAAGTTTCCTAAAACACCTTTGAGAGCTTTTTGTAAGTCTTCAAAGCTAGCGTGTTCAACACCAAGTGAGCGACCTTTACTTTTTGATTTTGGAACGGCTTCACCACGATTTAAAAAGGCATGTTTGACATTAGGAATAGCATTCATGATGATTTTTCGAATGCGTTCCCCATTGTAATCTGGGTCCGTAAAGACAATGACCCCACGCAGGTCATTTAGTTTTTCAATGCGTTCAAGGTCATCGTCATTGATAGCTGAACCTCGTGTTTCGTAAGTGTCCACGTCGTAAAAGCGACGCAAATTTGCAGTATCGTCTTTCCCTTCAACGACCAAGACTTCTTGGATTTTAATTTTTTCAGTCACAGTTAAATAACCTCTTTGCATTGTCTGATGTTGCTTTTGCCACTTCTTCGCTAGTCAATCCGCGTAGCTCTGCAATTTTATCCACAACATAGCGTGTGTAAGCCGTGCGATTTTCACGGCCTCGTTTTGGAACTGGTGCAAGATATGGTGCATCCGTTTCAACTAAAATCTTATCAAGTGGCAATTTTTGCGCGGCTTCTTGAACATCAAGAGCTTTTTTAAATGTGACAACACCTGAAAATGAAATCATCATGCCAAGCTCGACAAAGCGCTCTGCCATTTCCAAAGAACCAGAAAATGAGTGAATAATGCCACCACGTGGTCCAACACCGACCTCTCTGATAACTTTGTAAGTATCTTCCATAGCATCACGAGTGTGCACAATAAAAGGCAGATTATGCTCTTTAGAAAGTTGAATTTGACGTTTGAAAACCTCAATTTGAACGTCTTCTGGGTCTTCCATCCAATAATAATCAAGACCAATCTCACCAAGACCAACCACTTTTGGGTGTGAGAGATTTGAAACAATCATGTCCTCAATTTCTTGATTATAAGAACCTGCTTCAGTTGGATGCCAACCGATTGTGGCATAAATTTCTGGGTATTCTTCAGCTAATTCAATAGCTCGTTTAATGGTTGGTGCATCAAAGCCGACGACATTGTGTCGAGTAACGCCCATTTCTTTAGCAAGAGCCAATTCTTCTGCTTCACGACCAGCAAAATCATCAGCGTTTAAATGCGTGTGTGTATCGAAAATTTCCATGATTTTATTATAACACAGACCGCAAGAGAGACCAAAGTATGTGAGAGGAAAACCAAGAAAAGTTAAGTAATAATTTTATGCAATCGTTTGCTTTATAGCGATATTTCTTTATAATAAAGGTATATTTAACAAAAGGAAATCTTGATCATGCTATCTTACTTGTGGAAGTTAAAAAAAGAAAATCTTATTTTAATCACTATTATCATTCTTTGGGTTGCAATAAATGTCATGAGTTCTCTCTCTTTAACATGGATACTTGATGCCTTAATAAAAAATAATTGGAACGATTTTATTTTTTGGTCTTGTATCGATATTCTTTGTTGGGCTGGCTATAGTCTTCTACAAATTTGGAAAGATAGTCTGAAAGAAAAACTCTGTCAAAAAGAAGTGAATTTCATACGAGATGATTTACTAAATTCCTTGATTGTTAACACTTATTCTGGCAATAACCATCACACCAAATCTGAATACAACTCATGGTTGATTAATGATATGAATCTTTTAAAAGATAATGGATTCAAACAATTTTATGATGCTATTGAAAGTATTGTAACAGTCGCTTTAAATGCTTTTGCCATTATCTATTTCCACTGGTTATTACTCATCGTCAGTATTATAATGACAACCTTCGTTTATTTTATTCCTAAAGTTTTTGAGGGAAAAATCGCTCTAAGAACCGAAGAAGTATCCAATACCTCTAATCAAGCATTAAATAGAACAAGTGACTACCTAGAGGGCTTTGAAATCTTCTATCACAATAATCAAACCGACTTTTTTAAAAATCGTATTTTAACTGATTTTAGTAAACTTATCAAAGCTAAAGTCACGCTAACTAGAGAATCAAGTAGCGCTAATTCCCTTTCCATGATGTCAAGTATTATCGCACAAGTTATAATCTTCATTGCAACAGGTTATTTAGTTATCAAGGGTGAAATCACTACGGGGGTTATCTTTTCAATTGCTAATCTAACTAGCTGCCTATTTAATTACACTAGAGGAGCTGCATACAATATCGTCACATATAAAGCAACTACTAAACTAATTGATAAATACCCTAAAACAATTTCAACCAAAAGAACTATTAGTCTAACAGATTTTAACCAAAACATCACTTGTCATCGGTTAAGTCTCCGTTTCGATAATGGAAAACAAATTACCTTTCCCGACTTTACAATTTCAAAAGGCGAAAAAGTTGCCCTTATTGGCAGCTCAGGTGCAGGGAAGTCAACACTCATTCGTATTTTAACTGGAGAATTAACAGATTATGACGGTGACATTTATTTAGATAGCCATAACTATCAAGAAATATCACTAGAAAGTTTACAAAATATTTTTGCTTTAATTCCGCAGAAAGCTCATCTTTTTAAAGATACATTACGTACTAACCTCACGCTTGGTCGTTCTGTGGATAAGAATTTTTTTAAAAAGGTTTTAACTTTTGCACATGTGGATAAGTTTATCGGCAAAGGCTTAGATACTACTTTCCAAGATGATTTATCTGGAGGTCAAGCTGCCAGAATTGCTATTGCTAGAGAATTACTCGGTAATAAGCCAATTGTCATTATGGACGAAGCGGTATCTAATCTTGATAAGCTAACTGCTATTGATATTGAAAGAAAGCTACTACAAACAAACGAACTCACTGTCATCATGATTACTCACCACTTATACGATGAAAATAGAGCTTTATTTGATCAAATTATAAAACTCTGAACATTCTTAGTTACCTCCTTTTTGTTATTCGTTTTTTATGTAAAAAAATACTATTTTACTTATTTTGAAAAATAAGATACAATAATATCCTAACATTATTTAAAATATTGTGTCTTAATATTCGTAAAAAGGAGAAGTAATGTCTACCAACAATCGTTATGTCATCGCAAGTTGTGGTGTTATCTTGCATTTAATGTTGGGATCTACCTATGCTTGGAGTGTTTATCGTAATCCTATTATTGCTGAGACTGGCTGGAATCAATCAGCGATTGCCTTTGCTTTTTCGCTTGCCATTTTCTGTTTGGGCATGTCGGCTGCATTTATGGGGCAAGTTGTGGAAAAATTTGGACCTCGTGTTACTGGTACCATTTCAGCTATCTTGTACGCATCTGGAAATATCTTAACTGGAGTAGCACTTGCTAATCATAGTCTTTTATTACTTTATCTAGGCTATGGTGTTCTTGGCGGTATTGGCCTTGGTACTGGCTATGTAACACCAGTCTCAATGATTATCAAATGGTTCCCTGATAAGCGTGGACTGGCAACTGGATTGGCAATTATGGGATTTGGCTTTGCCTCTCTTCTAACAAGTCCAGTCGCACATTTCTTAATCACCAAATATGATGTTATCAACACCTTTTACCTGTTAGGGGGAGCTTATTTTCTGGTCATGCTTATCGTCTCACAGTTTCTCAAATTTCCATCCTACAGTGAACAGGATGCTGACGACAGTCATAAGCAATTAAGTCAAGGTATTGGAGCTAAAAAAGCCTTAAAAACAGTTGAATTTTACCTGCTCTGGCTAATTCTCTTCATCAACATTTCTTGTGGGCTTGCCTTAATCTCTGTCGTCTCACCGATGGCGCAAGATTTAGCTGGCATGTCTGCTAACCAAGCTGCGATTATCGTTGGGCTTATGGGAATTTTCAATGGCTTTGGCAGATTGCTCTGGGCTAGTTTATCAGACTACATCGGACGTCCCTTAACTTTCTTGATTTTATTTGTCGTTAATATCCTCATGACGGTATCTCTCATCTTCTTCCATGCTCCAGCATTATTTACTTTTGCTATGGCTGTTCTCATGACCTGCTATGGCGCTGGTTTTTCACTGATTCCACCTTATCTGAGCGATATTTTTGGTTCCAAGGAACTAGCAACCATGCATGGTTATATTTTGACCGCTTGGGCAATGGCTGCGCTAGCTGGTCCGATGCTATTAGCTGTAACCTTCTCAGCAACCCAATCATACAAGACAACTCTTATTCTCTTCATTGTCCTATACCTTGTTGCTTTAGCTATAATGCTCTGGTTGAAACAACAAAAAGCCAATAAATACCTGGATTAACCAAACAACCCCTTAACCTATTCTTAGGTTAAGGGGTTCTGTTTTGTCTAGTTTTTTTCAGAGTTGATAAAAATTTTAAAAGTTATCCAAACACATTTTTAAGGAGTAAAGATTGTTGAATCAATGTAAGAATTGGATTAAGATTCCACCTAGAATGAGGACAATAGTCCCTCCTAGTCGATTCGCCATTTGAGCAAAGGCAATCATTTCCATGCGGTTTGCGGCTGAAAGTACAGCAATATTTCCGGTACCACCCATAGAATTATTAATCATACCAGAACCAATAGCTGTTTCAACTGGATACATACCTAGAACCTTACCAAAAATCCAGCTAGCAAGTCCCATTGAAACAACAGATGTTAGACTGATAAGAACGAATTGCCATGTCATAGCTTGCGCAAGTGATGTTAGATCAATCATTGCAAGTCCAATTCCAGCTAAAACAGCATGCGTTAAATTCACCATAATCACACGGTTAAACATGACTACAGCTTCTTCTAATGGTTTTGGAACGATATCAAGTGCTTTGAGGATAAACACAATGATAATCATAAAGGCGTAACTATGCACTTTAGGAATCAAAGCGTTCAAAATCACACCTACAAGGAAAAGAGCAAACGCAATCAACATTCCAACACCGATTTTAGTTGGGTCAGGTGTTACTGGTGCTTTTTCCAACTCATCCTTGCTAACAGGGATAAGTACACCGTGCCCGTTGAATTTTGTTTTAGCAAAACCACGCGCAATCACGATAGCTCCGATAATGGCAAAAATATTTCCTAATGTAGTTGCCGGTGCTAATTGTGACAAGATTGATGAGGCATCTGTGTGAAGTCCAGCTGCGTAGATTTTTGATAGAGGAACAATCCCTGCTCCCATACCACCTGCCATTTGCGCAAAGGAGATATACATGACAGAATGTCCAAAGCCCTGACCAAGAAGAGCTCCGACAGCACCTGTTGCAAAGAATCCGACAACCATTGATAAAAGAGCAACAGGGATGAATTTAGCAGAGGCTTTCACCAAAAGTTTACGATTCATTCCCAAAATTGAACCACAGATAAGGGCAGCGATATAAAAATCTAGAAAGCCCCAATCACTCATAAAAGTCGATGTTGCTTCAACAACAGATTTTGGCACGAGACCTGTTGCAGCAAGCACCGCTGCTAAAAGAAGAGTAAATACTGAGCCACCACCGAGGTATGTATTCCAAAACGGTAATCTTTCACCAAGGAAGTAAAAGAGATGCCCTAAAACAACTAACATAAAGGTAATTCCCACCATGTTCAGTGGCAATTTATCCATAGCGATAACAGCAGCTAAGACGATAACCAGAGCCGTATAAAGGGGCAATGAAATACCCGCGATTTTAACATCAGAGAATTTTTTCATACGAATGGTTATCCTCCTTCATTAATATTTTGGATACCATTTAAGGTCACGAACAGCTTTAGCCATATCTTTTTCTTCAGCTTGAGCTAAACCTTGTTCTTGAGCTTTTTTAGCAACAGCTTCCGCAACTTTGATAGAAACTTCAGCAACGTATTGGAATGGAGGAAGAACAGGTGCACCTGGTTGACCTGGATCTACAAGACCACTTAGTGAGTGAGCTGCAGCACCAATCATTTCATCTGTAAGAAGTGAAGCTTCTGAAGCCAACATACCAAGACCAAGACCTGGGTAGATCAAAGCGTTGTTAGCTTGTCCGATTTGGTAATCAACACCTTTGTAGCTTACTGTACCTGAAGGCACACCAGTAGCAACGAATGCTTTACCGTCTGACCATTCGATAACTTGTTGGGCAGTTGCTTCTAATTTCTTAGTTGGGTTTGAAATTGGGAAAATAACTGGGCGTTCAGTGTTTTCGCACATAGCTTCAACAACTTCTTTTGTGAAGGCACCAGCATCTGTAGATGTACCAACCAAGATTGTTGGTTTAACTGTTTTAATAACGTTAAGAAGGCTAGTCATATCACCGCAGTCAGCGAAATCTTCACGTTTTTTAGCAAATGGTTTTTGAGCAGGTGTCAAATCTTCCATGTCATCAAAAAGAAGACCTTGTTTATCAATCATGAAGAAGTGTTTGTAAGCTTCTTCTGATGTCAAACCTTCTGAAACCATTTCAGCGTGGACACGGTCAGCAATACCAGCACCAGCAGATCCACCACCGTAGCATAGGTAAACTTGATCAGTTAGTTTTTCACCAGTGATGTCCATGGCACCAAAGATACCACCAAGAACAACGATACCAGTACCTTGAATGTCATCGTTAAATGTTGGAATTTCTTTTTTGTATTTGTTAAGAATGTTAGCAGCATTTGAACGACCGAAATCTTCCCAGTGAAGGTACAATTTAGGGAACATGTTTTCAGCTGTTTGAACGAATTTGTCGATGAATTCGTAGTATTGGTCACCTGTAACACGTTCGTGACGGTTACCAAGGTACATTGGGTTTTCCAAAAGTTCTTTACGGCTTGTACCAGCATCGATAACAAGTGGCATAACTGATGCAGGATCAATACCAGCTGCAGCTGTGTAAATCATCAATTTACCAACAGAGATATCCACACCTTGTACACCCCAGTCACCGATACCAAGGATACCTTCAGCATCTGTTACAACGATCAAACGGATATCGCGGTCGCCAGCAGCATTACGCAATGTTTCTTCGATGTTTTCTGGGTGGTTGATATCAAGGTATGCAGCGTATTGTGGATCAACGTACAATTCACTGTATTCTTCGATTGTTTCAGCGATAACTGGATCGTATACAATTGGGTTGAATTCAACGATGTGTTGGTTGAATAGGTAGTAGAAAAGTGTACGGTTAGTGTTAAAGATTTCCATCAAGAAATGACGTTTTTCAAGATTTGATGGTTTACGCAAGAAATGTTGGTAAGCTTGTTCAGCTTGTTCTTCAATTGTTTGAACGTAAGGTGGTAAAATACCAAGCAAGCCAAGTTCTTTACGTTCTTCCATAGTAAAGGCAGTACCTTTATTTAAAAACGGGTTATTTAGAATTTCATGTCCACGCATGATTTTTCCTCCTGATAGTATATTAAATATGTAGAAAGATCTTATGCGGGTCATTATAAACTTCCAAACTTCTTATAGTCAAACCCATCAGTTTTAATAAATAATATTTATAAGTAGAATCCCAAAGAATATGATAAAATAAGTCAAGGAGGTAGGCATGAACTTACGTGATTTAGAGTATTTTTACCAGTTAGCCAAATCAAAATCCTATACTGGAACAGCGCAGCATTTCAAGGTCAGCCAACCGACAATTTCTTACGCTATCAAACGTTTAGAAAAAGAGTTGGACTGTGACTTAGTCATTAAAGATCCTTCGCACCGTACTGCCGAATTAACCTTACAAGGTGATATTTTCCAAAGTCACGTGGAGGATGTCTTACTACAAATCAAAACAGCAGTTAATGAGGTTCACCAATCACTCAATCCTATGACGACCGTTGGTTTCCCGCCCATTATCTGTAATTATATTTTGACTGAATTGCTGGAACAAAATGAAAACTTGGAACCTTTTTCACAGGTAAAAGCCATTCGTGGCGGTTCAAATAGCCTCATGATGAAATTGCTCGATGGACAAATTGATTTTAGTCTGCTTGGCTCACTAGCTCCTTTAAAAAATGACCAATTGGTCATCCGACAACTCTTCAAAAAAGATTTTTACGTTGTCCTTTCTAAAAATCATCCACTAGCTAAACAAAAAGAATTATCATTCCAAGATATTCTCTTTGAAAAATTCATTCTGCTAGATGAACACAACATCCACTTAACAGCTTTCAACCAGTTAAATCATCGCTATCACGACCAAGCATCTGTCTTATTCAAAATCGATGATGTGTCAGTAATCAAGCAAATGGTTGCTGAAAACATGGGAATTTCACTTCTATCAGATATTGCTTTAGCCAGTGATTCTGACCAGCTCGTCAAAATCCCATTAGCAAAAGAGGATAGCATCACATTCTACGTCAGTTATGCTCATTCAAAACATGCTGTTTTGTCGGAAGAAACTGAAAAACTGATTGAGTTAATTGAAAAAGTGTCATAGTGAATAAAACAAAAAACTCAACCTTATTCGGGTTGAGTTTTTTGTTCTGTTAAATTTTTTAATAGAATGAATCAGGCTCTTTGGTGTAATTTGCCCATTTTTTACTTAGAAATTGTTTGTTGATTTGGTAGCTTGGTTTACTTTGCTTTTCAGTCAAGAACGGGTTAACAGCCTTATCCATAGCTACCCAGCCATTCCAGCCCATGTGGATAGTATCTTGCATGAAGTAAGCCTTATCACCATCTCTTGAGAAATCAGCAATATTTTTAAATCCTTGACTTTGCAACTGGTATTTGATTTTTTCAACTGCTTTTTGGTACATGTCTTCGTTAAGCCCTGTATAATCTGACCATTTGCTATTAACAGGTGGGATAACAAAAAGAACATTCGTATTGTTTTGAGCAAATTGGTTCAATACCAATTGTAGATCGTTGTACTCCGGTGATTTTAAGTAGTTAAATTTACGTTGGGAATTTTTGAGGTCTTTCAATCTTGGCTTAATGCGGATATCATAAAAGCCATTATCGATGCCGAAAGTGTTACCGCTACTTGCCTTTTTACCAGCTGCTGTCGCCTCTTTTTCTAAACAGTGATATGAAAAAGCATTTGGGAGTTTTTTAGCTTGAGTAACTACTTTGCTATCGTAATGATCAATCACAGAAACGCGACTGAAAAAAGCATCTTCTTTTTGATAAACAACACTTTGAGTTCTGAGTTTTCTCTTATCAGCTGCTGATAATTTTTTGCCTTCAGCTACTTTTTCCATCATGTCTTTGAATGAAGACTCTGGATAAAGTTTCAAGAAACGTTTAGCAGCATAACGATCATAAGCTGTTCCTGTTTGGCTTTGCAAGAAATCAATGGCTTGTCCACTGCTAAAATAGGTTTGAAATGCAGCCGCATTTGCTCCTTTAGACGTAAACCACTGAGGTGAAATGAAATAAACAGCCTGCTTATTTTTCAGCTCACCATTAATTTGTTGAATGCCATAAAAGTGTGTCAATGAAGCAGATCCTCTTTGACCAAGCAAATATGGTGTATAAGAACGATTGTAAGCTTCTGCAATGACAGAAGGGTGCATTTTATCAAAGCGCAGCCACTCACTTGAACCAAAGAAAGGAACGAAACGATGATTTGGATCCGTTAAAGCACGAACCTTTTTATATTTGCTCTTAAAACCTGTTTTGCTTAAGGAAACAGCATCTTTCTTTTCAACTTCTAGGGAGTGAGATTTATTGGAAACAGAGACACTGCCAAGGATAATGAATACAAGTAACAGAGCACAAATAACTGGTCCTAGAATTTGCCAGAGGCGTTTAAGCATTGCGAAGTTCCTCTATTCCAGCAATGATTTTATTAGCAGTATTCCAATCATCACGTCCAAATTCTGAAATTGGAATTTCAATATCAAAATGACTTTCCAATTCAACAATCAATTCGACTGTTCCCATACTATCAAGGACGCCTGCATCAAACAAATCTTCATCCATCATGTCTGAAACGTCTTCCATAAAAAGATCATCAATAATTGCTAATACATCTGATTTAATATCCATTTGCTAAACTCCTTTATATTGAATTTTTATTTTGCAGGTGGTTGAGGGAACCGTAATTGATCCAAGAACCCTGAAAATAGTAAGAACGACAACATCACAACGTTAAATGTGATGAAAATACCAAGACCTTGTGTCCATTTATTATCAGGTAATGGCGATAAGCCTTGTTTTTTGCGCTCACGATTGATTTTTTTCTTCTTGCGAACCCATGCATCATTAATCACAAGACCCACACCATGAAATAGTCCATAAGCGATATAGTACCACGTTAAGCCATGCCAAAATCCCATGATTAACATGTTAATAATATAAGCGACGCTTGATGTGACATTGCGATTTTTAAAAACTTTGTGCTTAACCAAAACCTTAACCAAACGCATGAAAACAAAATCACGGAACCAGAAAGACAAACTCATGTGCCAACGGTTCCAAAATTCCTTCAAATCACGTGATTTAAATGGTTGGTTAAAGTTAACTGGGCTCTTGATTCCCATTAGATTTGAAATAGCTAATGCAAACATACTATAACCTGCAAAGTCAAAGAATAAATCAAAACCATAGGCGTACATCACACCCAAAGTTGCAATGTTAAACACACCGCCCATTTCTAGCGCTTCTTCCTTTAACGGCGCCATCAAAAGTGTTCCAAAGATGTAAGCTAGAATAAACTTATAAAGGAATCCCAGCATTAAATAACGAACACTCTCTTCAAGCATATCAAGCAGTTCATCTTTTTCAGGAATGTTCTCATAGTCTTCATCAAAGCGGTTAAAACGATCAATCGGACCACTTGAAAAAGTTGGCATAAAGAGAAGAAAACGCAAAAATTGCCATAAACTAAACTCTTTTAAAACACCATCTCGCATCTCCATAATCGTCCCAACCGCACGGAAGGTTAGGTAGGAAATACCTAAAAATCCAAAGAGCGATTGATGATTATCGATAGTCATTAATGGAGTAACCTTAGTCCAAGCCAAAGGTAAAATAGCTAGAAAAACACTAAGGTAAAAAATCCATTTGTTATTATGATTTTTTCGGTAAGTTTTGTAAGCAAAAACAAGAAATACTTGCCAGACAACATAAGCTAACAGAGAAGTTATTTGATGAAGATTTTTCCCCGTCAACATTAAAATGATAAAAGCCAGGCTAACCAAAGCTTCATAAACGGGAAATCTTTTTTTGAAAAAAAGTCCGATAAAGATAGGTAAAACTGCCACAATCAGATAAAGAAAATATTGCGGATTTCCGTAAGCTTCTAAGTGCGGCAATTGATGGAGAAACTCAATCATCGACTATTTACCTCGTTCATCAAGCCCTTGATATCAATTTTTCCATTTGGTGTCAACGGTAGGCTTTCGCGATAAAGGAATTTTGAAGGCATCATATAATCCATCATGATATCTTTCAAATCTTCTTTGATAGCCTTAGTGATATCCAATTGACGTTCAAATTGCTCTGAAACTCCCTCTTTCAACACCACATAAGCTAGGAGATTTTGTACCTTGTGGTCTTTGTTATAGCGAGGAACAGCGACAGCAGACTTGATGTATTCTGATTTGTTAAGATTTTGAGAAACTTCTTCAAGCTCAATGCGGTAACCGTTGAATTTGATTTGGAAATCCATACGTCCACCATATAGCAAGAGACCTTCATCAGTCATCACTCCTAAATCACCTGTGTGATAGGCTGGTAATCCTTCAAACTCAAAAAATGCAGCTTGGGTACGTTCTGGATTATTGAGGTATCCTTTTGAGACCGCTGGACCAGACACAATAATTTCACCTTGTTCACCATTTGGAAGAGCTTTACCATTTTCATCAATAACAAAGGTTGGTGAATCTTCTTTAGTATATCCAATCGGCAGACGTTTACATGTTTTCAACATCTCATCTGTGATAGCTACCGCAGAAAGCGCAACTGTAGCTTCTGTTGGACCATAAGCATTAACAATGCGTGCTTTAGGGAAACGGCTACGCAATTTTTGAGCTGTTTTTACTGTTAACTCTTCCCCATCGAAATAAAAATGTGTCAAATGTGGCAATGTCTCTTGATTGAAGTCAGTTGACAACATGGCCATATCAGCAAATGATGGTGTTGATGTCCAAACCTCAATCGGCAATTCATTAATGGTTGTGAAGAGTCGCTTGAAGTCAGTTGTTAATTCTTTCGGAAGAGCAAAGAGTGTCCCACCAAGTGCTAAAGTTGGTGCCCAATACATGACTGACAAGTCAAACGAATATGGTGGTTGTGCCAACATTTGTGGACGTTCTGGTACTGAAAACTCTTTATCCGAAATCATCCAATTGGTAAAGCTAAGCAGGTTATCATGGGAAATTTGAACCCCTTTTGGTTTACCCGTTGTCCCAGAAGTAAAGATAATATAATAATTATCATCACCTTTAACAGGATGAGTCAATTGATATTCAGATTTTTGTGCAAAAATCGTTTGTAATTGGTCAAGTGTAATCATTGGAATATTAGTTATTTCCAAAGGAAAGTCACCTACTGCAATAATCAAGCTTGGCTCAGCTACTTCTAAAATAACTTCAATACGTTCAAGAGCTGAATGTTGGTCAACTGGAATATAAGCATGTCCAGATTTTGTCAACGCTACAAAAGTAGCTAACATATCATACTCTTGTCCTCCAAAAACAAGAACAGGAGATTTTTCTTCCAGCTTCAAAAAATCAATATAAGCTGCTAGAGAATCTGAATTTTCCTTCAAGTCACGGTAAGTATGAACTTCCCCTAAGACATTGTAGACTGGAAAATCGCCTTGTATCTGAGCAAAATGCTCAATTTTCTCAATCATATCGTGTAACATGAACAGTTTACCTTTCTAAAACTCATTGTAGATGAAATTACCTTGACCACGACCAAGATAACTGAAAAAATAAATTAAAACCGTAAAAATTACAAAATAAAACAAGGTTTTTAATAGAAATCGAGTAGTATCCTTCATTGAAACTCCTTATTTAATTGGTAGTTGCACCTCAAACGTTAAATTACCGTCAACTTGCCAAACTTTGATACTGCCTTTGTGTTTTTCCACAATAGCTTTGGCAATCGCTAGTCCTAAACCAAAACTTGAACTACTGTTACGGGAATCTTCAGCTTGGTAAAAACGCTCAAAAATATTATTTAACACATCATCTGGGTAGACTTGGCTAGGATTTGACACTCGTAAAAGAGCCGTTTTCTTTTCTTGCAGCAAATCGACCTTAATCTTTCCCTTGTCCAAAGAATGCTTAATCGCATTATCCAAAAGAATAGTAATTAACTGTTTCAACTGAGATTCTTGTCCGAGAACTTCAATATTTTCTGAAATATTGTCCTCAATTAATTTGCCTTCTTCATAGGCTAAGCTTTCGTAACTCAGAATCATTTCTTGGCAAATGCTTGAAAAATTAATTTTGTCAAAATGAGCTCTGCCATCTTTATCAAGTTTAGATAAGCCAAGGAGCTCTTGAATCAAATGTTCCATTCGCTTCGTTTCAGAAAGAATATGATTCAAGTAACGATTAGGGGTAATTTGACTTTGCAAAACTTGAGCATTAGCACGAATAGAAGCAATTGGTGTTTTCAATTCATGGCTAGCGTCTGAAACAAAACGTTTCTCACGATCAATGGCATCTTGAGCTGGTTGAACAATAAATCGTGACAGATAAATACTAACTCCTGTAAGCAAAAGAAGGCCAAAAATGACATAAATCGTAACGAGAAAAATTTGAGCATAGGAAGCTGAATAATTTGAAAAATCAATAAAAACAACTTGCCAAGTTCCATCTTTCTTTTCCTTCAAAGAATAGATGTAATCATGCCATTTCCAACTCTTTTTCCCTCTGTTTAACAAATCTTTGCTGACTTCTTTAACCTCTTTATTGGCTAAAAAAGTGTTGTTAACTTGAATATCTGGTTTGTCATTTTCATCAATGGTGACAAAAGCAATGGCTTCGTCAGTATTTTCTTTGACATAACCATTAGCAGCCACCAATTTAACAATTCGATAAGTATCATATTCATCCCAATACCTATCGTAACGGTCGCTAATAACCAATAAAATCAAAACCATAGCCGTTAACATGGACATGGTAATGAAGACAAATTTTAGCCGAAGATTCTTCATGATGAGCCTTCTTTCTCTCCATCTTCTAGCGAATATCCAACACCTTTGGTTGTTTTAATGGCGGCACTTGCTGCCAAAAACCGAAGTTTTTTACGTAAAAAGGAGATAAAGACTTCCAGCTGATTATAATCGGATTCATCTAAAGGTCCCCAGACCTTCAAAATTAATTGGTTTTTAGGGATAATCTTTTTGGAATTTCGCAAGAAAGTTTCCATCAGCAGAAATTCTTTATTAGACAACTTAACTTCACGCTCTGCCACGCTTAACTCTCTCGTGTCCAGATTCAAAATCAAGTTGCCAAACTTGAGATGATTCACTTGCGTAATAGACGATTGACGTGTCCGCAAACGAATCCGTGCCAATAATTCTTCTGCCTCAAATGGCTTAGTCATGTAGTCATCAGCACCCAAATCAAGTCCCAAAACACGGTCTTCTAATTGAGATTTGGCTGTCAAAAAAATGATAGAAACTTCCATTCCCATTTGGCGAACGCGCTTCAAAACACTGACACCATCAAACTTTGGCAACATAATATCCAGAAGAATTAAGTCATAAAGTCCTGTTAAAATATAATCCAGTGCAGACTCACCATCAAAAACCAAATCAACTTCATAACGATGATTTTCAAGAATGGCTTGAATCGCCTCCGCAATTCCTTGCTCATCCTCGACCACTAAAATTCTCAACTGGCTCTCCTCCCTTTTTTACTCAAAACCTAGTATAAAACGCCAAAATTGAATTAACCTTGAAATTTTCTTTATTTTTTTAAGATTGCCTGGTTGAAACTACATCATTTTTACAGGGACTTATACCAAACCATTATAAGTAAGCCTAGCCCTAAAAGTCCGTGTAAATTGATGAAATTTTAAGGCAAAAATGTGGCAGTTTTCTTTATTCCTAGTTTATACTTAATCTCTCCAAATGTCCTTACAAAGCTGTAAGTTAAGCGAAAAAACCAAAAAAGCCTGAGACAATTTCTCAGGCTTTATAATTCAATCAATTATTACATGGCTTCAGAAGGTTTACTAGCTTTGCTACCTTCTGACCAAATTTTTTCATTCCATTTGACATTATGGTGTGTGTCACGGTATTTTTTAGGAGTGATTCCGACAACTTCTTTAAATTGCTGGATAAAGTGACTTTGAGATGAAAATGATAGATGATTAGCAATTTCAATCATTGAATAATCACTAAATTTCAACAAGTCTTTTGCAACTTCAATTTTCTTATTTTTAACATAAGTGCTAACAGAAACACCAACCTCTTTCTTAAATAAACGTGAAAGATAGCTTGCTGAAATGCCGAATTCAGTTGCCAATTGTTCCACCGTAATACGTTCTTTAACGTGACAATAGATATAATCTTTACAATCTGATACGTGTTTTGAAATGACATCTTTTTGAATTTCACGTCGCATACGTTCAGTGTAATCAATAACCATTTCATCATGTAAATTTTGAACTTCTTGAACAGTGTGAAGATCATCAAGTTTTTGAATATAAAAGTCACTAAGTCTAAACGCTTGTTCCAATTCCATACCATTTTGACCACACATGCGTGTAATCATTGCAGTTGTAATGACAAAATGATATTTCAAATTCGTAATTGGATTACGTGAAAGAGTTCCCACACCATCTTCTGACACAAAACGCTCTTGTTCACAATTTTTACGAACTGCCTCAACATCACCTGTTGCTACCGCTTGATAAAATAAGAACTCTTCCGTCAAAGGACGATGCTCCACATCATCCAAATTATCACTAATGGCTAAAAGTCTCCACTCATCCTTATAATTCATCCCAATCTCCTTTTTGTAAACGATTACTATTTTCTTATCATTTTACCACATTTCTGTACTTTTGATAAAAATCAAATGCAATGAAATAAATAAAATCTCCAATGGAGATTTTATTTCTATTCCTACAAAGAAGATTACCAGTTTTGAATATTAGCTTTTTTAAGATTCTTTATCATAGCTAATCCAATCATAGTAACCGTACAAAGGTGTCTTTCCATCATAATGATCTAGCCAATCATCAACTCCAATTCCTGGCCAAACGTTCATCATGATTTTACCTGGCGTGCTAGGTAGATTTTCTGTCACTGTATGAACCGCTTTTCCATCAACATACCAAGTAATATGGTCTTCGCGCCATTCAAAACCATAGGTGTGCCATTCTTCTGAAGCATCAAACCCCAAGTCATAAAGATACTCATGATTCCCAACACCATCAGTAAAATAGTTGAATTGAACTTTTGTCGTATCTTTTCCAAGAAACTCAATGTCAATTTCATCCCATTTTGTACCATCAGTTGGACCTGTGTAGGTGAAAAACGATGTCACCACACCAGTGTTCTTAATAGCTTTCATACGAACTTGATAAAAGCCGTAATGAAAATAGTCTCTTGTTCGCCATTCACCACCAGTATAACCAGCAGCATCACGATCAATCTTTAAACTAAGACCGTCACCTTCAAAATTAACATTGTCAGGTTGCCAAATGCAATCAAACATGTCGCCATTTGCACCTGTGCGTAATTCCATATAAGACGCATCATAAGTTTCAAAAGTTGTCTTAAAATGTGCTTCTTGATTTATCTTCATGTTTTTAACACTCATACTTTCTTGATATTATAATTTACCTTTTTTAAAAGGAAGTGCTAAGAAGCCAAGGAAGGCTACCAAGACACCAGAAATTGTCAACAATTTGCTTGGACGTTGACCAGTTTCTGGCAAAGCTAAGAATGAATTCTTAGCAAGACTAGCTGTTGATACAGATTGTGTGACTGCTGCTTGATTTGATGTTACTTGTGTTGATGAAATTGTTGATGTTGCAGAGGCTGTTGAAGCTGCCAAATCAGCTGCCGCAGCTTTTGCTTTTTGATATGCCTCAACCGCTGGATTTTCAACTTCTACTTTATTTCCGTTGTAAGAAATCCAATCATAATAAGCAACAAGTGGTGTTTGACCATCATATGGTGCCAACCAATCGTCAACGCCAATTCCTGGCCAAGCATTCATCATGATTTTTCCTGGTGTAACTGGGAGATTTTCAGTCGCTGTGTAAACCGCAACACCATCAACATACCAAGTGATGTGATCAGCTTGCCAATCAAAACCATAAACGTGATAGGCTTGTGAAGCATCAAATCCTAAATCATAAAGGTATTCATGCCCACCAACACCATTAGTGTAGTAGTTGAATTGAACTTTTGTTGTGTCTTTTCCGAGAAATTCAATATCGATTTCATCCCAAGGATTGTTGTCACTTGGCCCAGTATAAGTGAAGAATGATGATACAACACCTGGGTTACTAATTGGTTGCATACGAACAGAATACATACCATAACCAAAGAATTCACGCGTACGCCATTCAGCAGCATTATAACTGTAAGCACGTGTGTTGTTACGGTCAATTGTCAATGTCAATGTGCCATCTTTAACAACCGTATTATCTGGAACCCAGCGACAATCAAATGGATCACCATTGAACCAGTCAGAACGTTCCATTGTAGTATCGTCATAGTTATCAAAATCTACACGATAATCACCTGTGTGAAGAACTTGCTCAGGTGCTTCTGTTGTATCTTCAGAATCTGAATCAGTATTTTCTGTAGCAGTTAACTGAGAATCAGTTTGCTCTTGATTGTCAGTTGATTGAACATTAGTCTGCACTTGTTCATTAGAAGCCAGTACTGTTTGATTAGTGTCACCTGCTTCAGCAGAAGAAACTGCATTTGATTCTGAGGTTTGATTAGAGGCTTGGGCAATAGCTTGATTGCCTGCTTCACTGACATTTTCTTCTGTATTAGTCGTTTGAGCATTTGTCACAAGTGCTGCATTATCTGTTGATGCAACATTATTTACCTCATCAGCTGATACAAAATTAACTCCAATATTTAAACTGCACAAAGCAGTTGCGTAGCAAATGTACTTTACTACATCTTTCTTAGACATGAAATCTCCTTTTTTCTCTTATAAATTATTCCTTAACACCACCGAGTGTAACACCTGCAATGATGTATTTTGAAAGGAAAAGATAAACAATAATAATTGGAACGATAGCAACTAAAATCATAGTGTAGATTTTACCCATATCAAAGTTCATATAGTCTGCACCACGTAATGTTGCAATCAAAATTGGTACGGTCATCTTGCTCTTTGTTTGAATAACCAAGGCTGGAATGAAGTAGTTATTCCAAGAACCAACAAAGGTAAAGATTGCTTGAACCGCAATAGCCGGTTTCATAATTGGAAGGACAATCGTGTTAAATGTTCTAAATTCATTTGAACCATCAATACGTGCAGCTTCTACCAATGAAATTGGTAATGATGATTCCAAGTAGCTATACATGAAATAGAAGACCGCTGGTGAAGCAACTGATGGAATAATCAATGGAAGCCAACTATCGTACATTCCCATGTTAGTGATTAAGCGCAAGAAACCCATTGAAGTAACTTGTGTTGGCATAACCAAAATCGCCAAAATGAAAGTAAAGGCAACTTTTTTCAACTTAAAGTCATAAACATATAAACCATAAGCAGTCAAAGCTGAGAAATAAGTACAGATAGCAGCTGTCAAGCCTGAAATAATCAAGCTATTCAAAATCCCATGAAACATTGGGAAGCTACCATCATTAGCTACCTTACTCAGATTATCAAATAATGAAGCACCTGGTAGCGCTGAAAAGCCTTTTTGCAACTCAGCATGTGAGTGTGTCGCATTGATAATCAAGATATAAAAGAAGAATAGGCACATGAATGATAAGGTAATTAATACAAAATGTGCCACAATAACACGTAATCTGTTTTTTGCTTTTGTTGACATTATTTCGCCTTTCTACCTTTGTGTTTCAATTGGTGTTTGGTCATTTTAATTTCATTGTTAGTCATACGGTAAACGAACCAACAAAGAATAGCACTAACCACAAAGAGGTAAACTGATAGTGCACCCGCCATACCGTAGTTCTTGCTCTTCAAATGATTATTCAAGAACATAATCAAAGTAGTTGACGTACGGTCTGGTGAACCTTGTCCATTTGTCAAGATTTGAGGAACGTCGAACATTTGCAAACCACCGATGATTGAGGTAATCAATGTATAAGCCAAAATTGGTCGAATCATTGGCAAAGTGATATAGAAGAAACGTTGACGACTGTTACAACCATCAATTTCAGCAGCCTCGAAGATATCTGGACTAATCCCCATGATAGCTGCCATCAACATGATTGTTGTATTACCGAACCACATCAAGAAGTTCATCACACCAACCAATGAACGAGTTCCTAGAGCTGATCCCATAAAATCAATTGGTTCTTTAATCCAACCAAGTGATTCTAAAATAGAATTAATCGGACCATTTGTTGAAAAGAGTGTGAAGAATAACATGGCAAATGCTGAGGCCATGATTAGGTTTGGCAAATAAATGACAACTTTAAAAAATTGTCGTCCACGAATTTTAAGTCGTGCATCAACAAACCAGTTGGCAAGCAGCAAAGCAATGACAATCTGCGGAATAAATCCAATCAACCACATAATCATTGTATTTGCCGCATATTTCAACATGTCTGAATGCAGTAAGCTCACGTAATTTTTTAACCCAACAAAGTTAGGTCCAATTTCTGTCATCCCTGAACGATAATATTCAAAGAAACTATACCGAATGGTATCTACCAAAGGTATAAAAGAGAAAATGAAGAAAATTAGGAAGAAGGGAAGGATGAAAATATATCCCCATTTCCCATAATCTATACGCTTACGTCTTTTTTTCATCTTTATCACTCCTCCAAAATACGGGGAGCAAGTCAGAATACCTTCCATCTGGAATCGATTTTCTAACTCGCCCCCGCAAGGTCTACCAAAATTCTAAAAACCTCTATTAAGCGACTCAATCCTCTAAACTAATAGCATTTAAGTCTAGGACAATCGACCCAAACTCTTTAAGCTATTTAGTCTGGCCATTTTACATCTATAATTTCTGGATAACGTTCTTTAATGGCTGTTTCAAAGTTTGATTTAGCTTTGTTGTAGCTTACTTTACCTTGTAGGTAGTCATTAAAGGCATTTTGAATCAATTCAACACAACCTTGGTCATATGATGACAATGGCGCAATCTTGATTTTTTCTGCAACTGGTGCATAGTGAGAATAAGCATTTTCACCACCAAGGAAGTCTGATTTGAAGCTATCATCTTCGGCTGCTGCTTCCATACCAGATTTAGTATTTGTGAAGTCTTGGTAATCTTTAGAAATCTTCAATAGGTTATCTTTATCAGCTGTCAAAGCTTTGATGATTTCTTTAACATGTTTAGGGTTATCAGTACCTTCGGCACCGTGGATATATGAACCACCCCAGTTGTATTCTTGTGGTGGATTAGTAACTGCCCAGTCACCATCTGCGCCATCCCAGTTAGATTTCAAAGTAAAGTCAATACCCCAAGCTGGGAACAAGAATGCAAAGACTTTAGATTGAGAGCCCATAGCTTTATTCCAATCATCAGTCCATTGACCTTTAACTGTCTTATTGAAGTAACCAGCATCAAGCCATTCTTTAGAATCTTTAACCCAGTTCATGATTTGTGGGTCAACACGAACTGTTGTTGATCCTTCTTCAACCCATGGTTTAGAAATACTGTTACCATACAAACGGAAAGTATCTGCATATGAAGCAAATGTGTAGTAACCTTTATCAAGAAGTTCTTGTGATGTTGCTTTCATAGTATCCCAGTCTTTAACTTTTTCACCAACTGCTGTTGGGTCATCAGTACCAAATACTGCTTTAGCAATATCACGACGATAGATTAGAACACCTGGACATGTTTGCCAAGTTGAACCACGTTGCACACCATCTTCATCAGAAGCAGTTTCCTTAGTAAAATCATATTGGTCAGCCAAATCTTTCTTAGGATTAATTCCTAAATCTTTAAGTGGCATTGCAACGTTTGCTTCTTTTGAAGTGTATTTTGTAACGTAGTCAGTTTCTGATAAGAAAATATCAACTTTGTCATCTGCATCAGCTGAATCTTGTTTTCCAAGAGCTTCATCCAATTTTTGTTGATAAACACCGTCTTGGTTTGGATTGATAATCCAGTGGATTTCTGTACCATCTTTTAATTTAGTAACAGTTCCATCTTTAGAAGTTTCTTTAACTTCTGGATAAACGGCTTCAACACGTTGACGGAATTCATCATTCCAAGAATAGATGTTGATGACTTTGCCTTCTGCACCTGAAGCTGATGTGCTTGATTTAGAAGAGCAACCAACCATTGTCCCTGCTGCAAGAGCAATCGCTATAAAAGCGCTTACTTTTTTGTTCATAATCCTTCTCCTTTTTGAGGTTTCCCCTCATGTTTTTTGTAACTGCATTATACCCCGATTGACTGAAGTGTTATATTATAATATTTTAAAAAATATCATTTTTATGACCTAGTTTGAAAAATTTTTACAAAAAATCATGTTTTTCTAATCTTTTTAATAGGTAAACCCTTTCAATAAAATGTGCTTAGTTCCTTTTATATCAATGGTTTTAGTCGTTTTTCTAACTTTAAACCACGTCATTCCCTAATAAAAGTCCTTATGTACAAAAAATGACACTTCTTTAGTTAATATCATAATTATGATATTTTTCTCTTCTTTTTTGTTTTCTCTAAATTCAATTTCGACTAAAATATGTGGCAGAAGATAAAGGAGATAACTATGAAGCCATTAACATTTACTAATAACAAGGGAGATTTCAAACTTTCCCAAGCAGAAAATATCAGTTCTTTGTACTTTCCACTTGCATCTGAAGTGGGATTAAAAAGTGCAGTCACTCCTAACCTAGGCGGTGACTCAAAAATTAATCAAGAAACTTTCCTATTAGAACCTGTCAGTGTGGATAACCTCCACAACAATCGTTCAACTCGTAATTTCTGGGTTCGCGATGACAAAGGAAATGTTTATTCTGCTACAGGAGCATCGGCTCAACAAGAAGCTCTACGCTTCTCAGATCAAGAAGAAGAAAATACGATTGAAGCTGGTTTTATGTGGCACACTATTGAACGTAAATCAGCTAACTTACCATTGAAATCTACTATTACTTCCTTTGTGCCTCGTGATGAAAATGTCGAAATCATGCGTGTGACACTTGAAAACTTATCTGATAAGGATCAAACCTTAACTGCTTTTGGTGCTGTTCCAATTTTCGGACGCAGCGCCGATAATATTCGTGACCACCGAAACGTTACTTCAATGCTTCACCGCATTTCAACAACTGAAGATGGTGTTCTTGTCTGTCCAACAATGTCATTTGATGAACGTGGTCACCAACTTAACCACCAGATTTATTATGTACTTGGTTTTGATGATGCCGAAAAAACACCAGAAACTTTCTATCCAACCGTAGAAATGTTCATCGGAGAAGGTGGAACATTTACTCATCCAGCTACCATATATAAAGAAACAACTGGAGTTGCTAGCAATACTCGTATTGATGGTCGCGAAGCTATGGGAGCTTTCAAATTTGAAACCTTTACCCTAGCGGCTGGTCAAAGTAAAACCTTTATCCTATTAATGGGGATTAATGATAAAACTGAAAACATCCAAGCCGTCGCCAATAAATACAAAAATCTAGCAACTGTTGACAAAACATTACAAGAAACTAAAGAGTATTGGCAAGAAAAAGTCGGTGTTGACTTCAAGACAGGTGACAGTGACTTTGATGGCTACATGAAATGGGTATGTTTCCAACCATTCCTTCGTCGTCTCTTTGGTTGTTCATTCCTTCCACATCACGACTATGGACGTGGTGGACGCGGATGGCGTGACCTATGGCAAGATTGTTTGTCATTATTGCTAATGGAACCAAAAACTGTTGGTGACATGATTGTTAATAACTACAAAGGTGTCCGTCTAGATGGTACCAATGCTACAATCATTGGTGATGGCGACGGAAACTTCCTGGCTGACCGTAATGGTATCACTCGTGTTTGGATGGACCATGCCCTCTGGCCTTTGATGACAACTAAACTTTATATCGACCAAACTGGTGACATCGATATTTTGACAAAAGAAGTCTCATACTTCAAAGACCCGCACGTTAAACGCGGAACTGAAATCGACCAAGATTGGAACGATGCTTACGGTAACCAACAACGTACAGCTGACGATGCCATTTACACTGGTAGTATCCTCGAACACTTGTTGATTCAACATTTGACAGGATTCTACGAAGTTGGTAAACATAATATTTATCGTCTCCGCGGTGCTGACTGGAACGATGCTCTTGATATGGCTGATGAAAACGGTGAAAGTGTTGCCTTTACCGCAGCTTATTCTGGTAACTTAATGGATCTTGCCAACTTGATTCGCCTGTTAGAAAGTCAAACTAACACAGATTCTATCGAAATTCTTGAAGAAATTGGACTTTTGCTTAAGAAAGATTCAGATATCTACGATAACATCGAACGTAAACACCAAATTCTTGAAGCCTATACAAATCAATGTCGTCACAATGTCAAAGGACGTAAAATTAGAATTTCTCTTTCTGAACTTGCTCTTAACCTTATTCAAAAAGCCGCTTGGTTACGTCAACACCTTCAAAAACAAGAATGGCTTGACTTCAATGACCAAGAAGGTTGCTACAATAGCTACTATGACAACAGCAGCAAACCAACTGACGGCTTCTATAACGACCGTATGCATATGATGTTGACTGGACAAGTCTTCCCTATCATGAACTATGTCGCTACAGATGAACAAATCCGTAAAATCACCGCTAGCGCAGACCACTACCTCTACCGTCCTGAAATCGGTGGCTACCGTCTCAATACAGATTTCAAAGAAATCAAAACAGACCTTGGACGTATGTTTGGTTTTGCTTACGGTGAAAAAGAAAATGGTGCTGTCTTCTCTCACATGACTGTTATGTACGCTAACGCACTTTATCGTCGTGGATTTGCTAAAGAAGGATGGAAGGCCCTTAAAACACTCTCTGACACAGCATTAAACTTTGAAACTAGCCGTATCTATCCTGGTATCCCTGAATACTTCCGTGCTGACGGTCGTGGAGTTTACCACTACTTAACAGGTGCTGCAAGCTGGTACATGTTGACAATGGTTACTGAAGCCTTTGGTGTTCACGGAAAAGCCGGTGACCTTGTCCTTTATCCTAAACTTCTTGCAGAGCAATTTGATGAAAAAGGTCGCGCAAGCATTACAACACAATTTGCTGATAAGACTTTCAAAATTCACTACGATAATCCAAACAAAAAAGACTTTGGAAAATACATTATTAAAAAAGCTACTTGCGATAATAAAGAAATCGATATTACCGATGATGCTTTTGCCTTCATCACAAAAGCTGACCTCGCTAAACTCAGCGATGACGTTCATAAAATTGTCATTACATTAGACTAAGGAAATGAAAGGAAATCCTATGAAATACGGATACTTTGACGATACCAATCGCGAATATGTTATCGACCATCCCAATACTCCTAACCCATGGGTAAACTACCTTGGGTCACCTGAATACGGAGCTATCATCTCCAACAATGCTGGAGGTTATAGCTTTGCCAAATCTGGTGCTAATGGTCGTATTCTTCGTTACGTTTTCAACAACTTTGACCAACCTGGTCGCTATATTTACCTACGTGATGATGACACTAAAGACTTCTGGTCTGCATCATGGCAACCTGTTGGAAAAGATTTAAAAGATTACCACAGCGAATGTCACCATGGTATGGGTTACACTAAAATGATTGCCGATTATGCTGGTATTCATTCTCAAGCAAGCTATTATGTTCCAAAAGATAAGAGCTATGAAGTTTGGGCAATTACAGTGACTAACCGTTCTGAACAAACTCGTCACCTAACATTAACCGGTTACGCTGAATTCACTAACCATAGTAACTATGAACAAGACCAAGTTAACCTTCAATATTCTCTTTTCATCACACGCACACTCTTCCAAGATAACCGTCTCATTCAACAAATTCACGGTAACTTGGATACGCTTGATGATAGCGAACAAGTTGATGAAAAAAACGTTACTGAACGTTTCTTTGGACTTGGTGGTGCTAGTGTTAGCTCATTCTGTGGAGATAAAAAAGGCTTTTTAGGTCAATATAACGGTTACGACAAACCTGCTGGAGTCGCATCAGGAGACCTCGGAAATCAAACAAGCTACAACGAAAATGCCTGTGGTGCTCTTTCAAGTAAAGTCACACTTGAACCTCAAGAAAGTAAGACACTTGTCTTTCTTCTTGGTGAAAAACCATCCCAAGAAGCGGCGGACATCATCGCTCATTATGCTAATCCAGCTGAAACTGTTGAAGCAGAAATTCAAGAACTTCGTAAAGAATGGGAAGGTCGCTTAACTAACCTTCAAGTCAACACACCTAGCCAAGAATTTAACACAATGCTTAACACTTGGAATGCTTACAACTGTTATATGACCTTTATCTGGTCACGCGCAGCATCATTCATTTACTGCGGACTTCGTAATGGTTACGGCTATCGTGATACTGTCCAAGATATCCAAGGGATTATCCACTTAAAACCAGAAATGGCGGCGGAAAAGATTCGCTTCATGCTATCAGCTCAAGTCGACAATGGTGGCGGACTTCCTCTTGTCAAATTCACTCACAATCCAGGTCACGAAGACACACCAGACGATGCCTCTTACGTTCAAGAAACAGGTCACCCTGCTTATCGTGCTGACGATGCCCTCTGGCTCTTCCCAACAGTTTATAAATACATTTCTGAAACAGGTAACCTTGGATTCCTTGATGAAGTGATTCCATTTGCAAACAAAGGTGAAGCAAGTGTCTACGAACATTTGAAAGCTGCTATTCAGTTCTCACTTGACCACCTCGGACCTCACGGCATGCCTGCTGGGCTTTACGCTGACTGGAATGACTGTCTTCGCCTCGGTGCCAATGGTGAATCATCATTTGTCGCTTTGCAATTCTACTATGCCCTAAGCGTCTTGCGTGAATTTGCCAAAGCCAAAAACGATACTGACTACCTTGCTTTCCTTGACTCTGAACAAGATAAAATGGGACAAAAAATTCAAGACCTCTGCTGGGATAATGACCGCTTCATTCGTGGTTTCACCGAAGCAGGTGAACGTATCGGTGCAGCTGATGACCCAGAAGCTAATATGTGGCTAAACCCACAAAGCTGGGCTGTCATCAGTGGCTTTGCTGACAAAGAACAAGCAGACCTCGCTATGAATAATGTTTTTGAACAGCTTAACACAGATTATGGTGCTATCCTCATGAACCCACCATATCACGCTCACGCTTTCGACGGTGCTCTTGCTGTTATCTATAACCAAGGCACCAAAGAAAACTCTGGTATCTTCTCTCAATCACAAGGTTGGCTAATCCTAGCTGAAGCCCTACGCGGACAAGGACAGCGTGCCTTTACTTACTTTATGGAAAATGCTCCCGCTGCCCAAAACGACCGCGCAGAAATTCGTCAATTAGAACCTTACTGCTACGGTCAATTTACAGAAGGTCCTGCTAGCCCACACTTTGGACGCTCACACGTCCACTGGCTAACTGGTACAGCTTCAACTGTTATGGTTGGCTGCGTAGAAGGGATCCTAGGACTTCGACCTGATTTGAACGGTTTGAAACTCTCACCAGCTATTCCAAAAGAATGGGATAACTTCAGCATGACTAAGATTTTCCGCAGCAAAGAACTTCACATCACTGTGGAAAATCCAGAGCATAAAGAAACAGGCTTTACAAAACTCGTCCTCAACGGTCAAGAGCTTGACCAAGCCTACCTTCCTGAAGATCTCTTGCAAGAAACCAACCAAATCACTCTTACCCTTTAAAAAACTCAAAAATGCTGGGAATATATCCCAGCATTTTTTATGTTATAGCATTAAAAAAGTAACAGAACGTAACTTTGGATTACCTCTCTATTTTAAGATTATTAGAGAAACAGTTTTGACGCTCACTCTCTATAATCTCATATCTACTTTATAGTCCATTACAGCCATTCTACGAGCTTATTTTATCTTATCGAATATTTTATCATTCCTTCTCTTAATCAAGTAAAAAACGATTCAAAAACTCTTTCAATACATTAGTACAATTCAAAAAGGAACTGAGATAATCTCAGTTCCTTTTATCTTTAACGTTTTAAAAAGAAAGAATTTTAAAGAGTTATTTTGTTGAGAGAGATTTTAACCGATTTATTTGGGGAGTGTAGTTATAATCAGTTAAGTAAAAACAAATTGTTATTTGGTTACTGTCTAGCTTTATTAAAATTGGTCGTAGCTAATCCAGTCATAGTATGCATACAAAGGAGTTCGACCATTGTATGGAGCCAACCATGCATCTACGCCTTTTCCTGGCCATGCATTCATCATAATCTTACCAGGTGTGTTAGGAATATCGCTATAAGCAGTATAAACAGCATTTCCATCAACATACCAAGTAATATGATCTGCTTGCCAATCAAAGCCATAAGTATGGAAACCTTGAGAAGCATCAAAGCCTAAATTGTGAAGATGCACATGTTCGTCATTTTGACCTCTACCGTTAGTAAAGTAGTTGAATTGAACTTTTGTTGTATCTTTCCCTAAGAATTCAATATCAATTTCGTCCCATGGTTTGCCTTCACTTGGACCAGTATAAGTGAAGAAAGATGAAACAACCCCTGGGTTTTTAATAGGTTTCATGTTGACTTGGTAAAGACCATATCCAAAACGATCTTTACTACGCCACTCACCTCCAGTGTAACCACCGCGGCCATCACTATCAATTTTAAGGCTCATCAAACCATTATTAAATCCAACATTTCCAGGGACAAAATTACAGTTAAACATACTGCCATTAGAACCATTACGAAGTTCCATAGTGTTACCATTATAACCATTTAATTCTTGACTATAATGATATTTGCTCTGCGCATCAACACCTTGTTGAATCCCAAAGAAAGCCAAGAAGAGAACAATTAGACAACTAACTTTTTTCCACATAATAATACCTCAATTTAAATCATTTTAAAAAGGAGTTCTGTTAGAAAAAGGAACTAATCTCCTCTACTACAAATTGAAAACGCCTAATCAATCGTAGTTAAATTCACTTTTTCTTTTCAGTAACTTTTACTTCAAAAATGGGGCAATTTTTCTTTTTCATAATTCCGAAAAGAATGCTAGTCACACGAATAATGTTTCTCTCTAAAATCCTCCTTACACCGTTATGTCATAAGTATAGCGCTTTCATTTTTTATAATATATTATATTGTCACAAAAAATATCACATTTACGACCTGAAGGCAGAAAATTAAAAAGTCTTCTTAGAACCATTTTGTAAAATAACTCTAAGAAGACTTCTTAAAAATAAAGAAATAAGTTATCTGTTAAACGTGATGACTCAATTTCACTCGTTTATAAGACATGATAACTTGCATCAATGCTGACAAAAAGAAGATGACTGCAGCAAAAATCAAAACACTTTTCACGCCACTATCCAGAAATGCTAAAACCAACAAAATCAAATCAATAATTCTGACATAAACACTAATTTCTTTCATCAACATATCCTTCCTTCATAATTTTCTATGTTATGTATTTTTATAAAACCGCTTTCATTTATATTATACTACATTTTCCACTATTTTTTCATAAATTCTTAAATTTTTTTATAAAAAACCACAATTTCAAAGTGAAACTGTGGTTTAATTACTATTTTTTCTTATCTAATGCTTTCTTGATGCTATCAACACCCCCCTCAGAGCCTTCTTTGATATCATCAACAATTTCCCTACCTTTAGCCAGTGTTTTATCAACCAAGCCTTCAATTTCTACCTTTTTATCACCAGTTACCTTACCTAGCCCTTCCTTAAGACTTCCCTTAACTTGGTCCAGTTTAGCTTTGTATTTTTCGTCAGACATACCACTGTCCTCCTATCTTTAAGTTACCTAGAGTCTACCATTTTACTTTAGAAAAGTAAAAGAATTCGCTTTCATTTTAGTCAAAATAAAAGCCGCCAGACTCGAGCACTGGCGGATAGTCTATCATTAAGCAGATAAAACTTTACGTCCTTTACGACGACGAGCAGCAAGCACGCGACGTCCGTTTTTAGTTGACATACGGTGACGGAATCCGTGTTTACGTTGACGACGGATTTTACTTGGTTGATAAGTACGTTTCACGATGAATACCTCCTCATAGATTTTCGTATTCGTTTAGCCGGCTATATTTGATCAGTTACTAAACATACCATACTATTTTATAATAAGTCCGTCTAACTGTCAAGCTCTACTTTGAAATAGTTGATAATCCGATACCCGTCTCTGCAGATAATTCCTTCATTGTCTTTCCAAATTGTTTTCGTAATTCATTCACTCTATTATCCAATAAAACACCCCCTATGATACATTCAACAATTGTTTTGCTTTACGTTGTGAACCAATCAACAAAATCAAGAAGACTACACATTTACCTATGTAACTAAATCCTGAAGCATATGCTCCCAACCAGCTATCTTTATCCAATTGAACTAATGTATCAACTCTGAATCCTTGCCAAATAGCAAGTAGTAGAATTATTACTGCACCTTGAAGAGCAATTGCACCAAATGTTTTTAAAAAATTAATGGCAATATGCCGAGTACTATCACCCATCCAAAAGGCAACAATGACTGGTGCTATTGCTTTGAAAAAATACAATTCAATAAATCGTAATAGAACAATTACTCTTAAGGATAATGTTGCAGCTGCTCCAACAATGAAACCAATACCGTCAATCATTAATCTAATTCCATATTTACCGTGTTTAATTGGAACATATTGAAAACCTGCGCCTTTAAAATCAACACCAATTAACTTAGCAATGTCATTAGTGAACCACATAATAGCATTTAATACAGCACCTGATTGAGCAACTAGAAAGTATGCAATAAAGTATTTTATAGCAACTTCTAAAAACAACTTCCAAGTCATTTCGCCACCTTGATTACGAATAAATCGGTACCATGAAAGCATCTCAATTAAAAACAAAATTGACACCAAAATATAGCCAATTGCCATCAAAGACTTATTGATTGCACCGATTGATGAATTAACTGTTTTATTATAACTACCTAAAGTTTTAGTTAATTCAGAAAGAGTTTTATCCATACCTCTCCTTTCTAACAAAAAATAAAAAAGAACCTCGAAAGGTTCTTATCAAATCATTATTTGTATTCTTCTACTTTTGAAAAAGTAGCAATAAGAGCAAGTAAAACAATCACTATTCCAATAATCCAAGCATCCAAAACAGGGTGAGGGACAAAATTAGGGACTGCATTGAGGAAAAAATCTTTTCCTAGAATAAAATCCATAATCTCTCTAAATGGAGTTGGGAAAGTATTACTTTCTAAATCAGAACCATATTTTATATCTGTAATAATTCCAATAATAAATCCAAACATAAACTTAGAAACAAACCAAATGACAAATACACCGATCGCTGATTTGATGAGATTAAAGAAAAGCATTGTTAAGTATAGTGGAGACATAAGGATAAAGAATAAAGCTTTAAAAAACCACGTCCCAGAAAGCTTAAAGCATCTTTCAAATGTTCGCCTAAAGATGGCTTATAAGAAGCATTAATACGTTCCAATTCAGCTTGTGACTCCTCTGGTGTATGCCATTTAATACCAAAGTGTTCCCATTGAGCATTATCTAATTCATAAGCCGTTGGTGGACGTCCATTAGTGGCTTCAAAATCTTTGGCAAAAGCTACATAATCAAATTCCTTTCTCATTCCTTTTTCTCCTTGTAACCCTTTTACTTGCCTTTATTATACCATATTTAGAATGAAATTGCTCGCATAGCCGCAACAATTGCTGCTGCAACACCAGCTGAAATAACCGCAATAGCACCACCTGAAACCATTGAGGTCATTCCCTGGTCCATCATGGCTGGGTTACCATTTTTACGACCTGAGAAATAGTCAAAGGCTCCTGTGAGTACCCATCCAAGACCTACAATTGAAAGAATTGCTCCTAATGTTGTAACAACACGAACTGCTGTATCCATAATAAATTTCTCCTTTTAAGTGTAATAAAAAAAAGACTGTAAATTGTCTTATCAGTTATTTTTACAGTCTTTATCAATAGAGCCTTACCTGCTCCACGCAACAAGCCACCTAGGCGATTTATTTTGACACTATTTAGAAAAAAGGTGACTTGCTGGTTAGAGCAGGCAAAGCCTGTTTTAATAAAGTATTATTTAAATATCTATGATTTTAACAAATGGATTTCCTAAACCACGAGTATCCACACTTTGCGTACTTTGCTCATTCCAAAGTGAGACAATTGGATACCAACCGTTATTGGCTGAATTGTATGGGTCGTAAACATAAGTATTTCCATTTGAATAGCCTTTAAGAACAATCTCATGGCTTGTTCCCCATCCCCACGGAGAGAATTTGTCCTGTTGAACGGCAGCTACCACATGATGCCCTTCTTTAAGAGCACTTGTTAAGGCAGCTGAGGAATTAAGAACAGTCGGTGTCAAGCCCCATTGACGAGAGGCAACCAAGATACCATTTCCTGTTGTTCCTTCTGTTCCTCGATTAAACTCAACAGTATTGTTATAGAGGTAACTTGCTACTGTAGTTGGAAGCACTTCATTTCCTGTTAGAGATGAGAAGACCATGGCAAGACTGGTTGGGACGCAGCCTGTAGATGCCAAAGTGTAGTAACCATAGCGATTACCACCCCAACGACCATCACGTTGGTTGTAATAAGGTGTACTATAATTTGTACGTTTAACGGTAAAATCAGTAGACGTCAAGAAGTACATTTGACCATTATCAGACTGATACACATGTAGATGATAAGTTCCCGTACCAGAATGATTAGCAACATTAATGAGACCACTAGCACTTGTTCCTGAAGTTGTCGCATCATACCACTTAATGTCATCTTGTCCATTCGTATCAGACCAAACAGCGTATTTAACCGTTCCACTTGAATAAACACCTGAAACGTTAACGCTATAGACACCTGTTCCTTTATAAGTCGTTGACACACTAGCTGTTGTTTGTTTATTATTTAAGCCATACTGACCGAGATTATAACCAATTGTTTCACCATCTTTAGTTTTCACATAGACATGGATAGTGTAATCCGCTGAAATATTATGATGGTATTTTTCATCAACTGTAATCACAACTTTGCCATTTGACACCTTAGAACTTGTATACCAGTGAATATTTTTTTGATTAGGATCTGACCAAGCCGCAATTGACACACTAGCAACATCTTTCGAAGTTTCTGTCTCTGCAATTACTACTTGTAAAGTACCGTTAGCCGCATTATGATTCTGAACAGTTACCGTTGGTTTTGAAAGGCTTTGATTAAAGGTTAAATCAATCCCATCTGAGCCTGATAAAGCCACAAATGAATGTGTCACTTCACTTGTTCCATAGACATGGACATTATAATGACCCGCCTCAAAGTTATGATTTTTAGCATAGAACGTGTAGGTATAACTTCCGTCTGACTGTTTAGTAGCTTTATACCATTTCAAATCATCTTGATTATTCTTACTTGTCCATGTTGGCAATTGAATATCATGGATATAAATAGGGACGTCCGTCACTGTTACCTTAGCTGAGGTATCACTCACTTTAGTAATACTTACCTTAACTTCTGGTTTTGGGACATCGATGCTTGTTGCACTAATGATTTGCATTTGTCCTTTAACAACAGCATAGGTATGAATCAAATAAGGGCCATAATCACCTGTATAGGGAGCGGTTGTCTTACCACTATGATCAACTTTATACCATTTAAGATCATCTTGGTTATTTTTCATAGACCAGACCGCATGATAGACCGTTAAGTTTGTACTCACATCACTTGGCATAGTAATGTAAATCCCTTTTTCACCTAAAGAAGCTTGAACCTGTACATCTCCATATTGATAATCTGCTGTGAATCGTGTCCCAAGTAACCCTGTTAAGTTATTTGTCACACGACTATTACCGTACACATGAACGTTGTAAGTCCCTGCTTCTAAGTTGTGAGTCGCTTCACTAAAGATAACATAATAAGAGCCATCAGCGGCTTTTGTTGCCTTATACCACTGAATATCATCTTGACCACCTTTTTCAGTCCACGTTGGTATTTGAATACTATCAATGTAAACTGGTACATCTGTGACAGTCACTTTATAAGTTGTAGCACTTTCCTTGGTGATTGTTGCTTTAGCGCTTGGCTTTGGAACATCAATCGATGTCGCACTCAAGCAAACCATTTGCCCTTTAACCACGCCATAAGTATGAATCAAATAAGTGCCATAGTCACCTGTATACTTAGCTGTTAATTGACCATTTGAAGGAACTTTATACCAAACAATATCATCTTGATCGTTTTTAGCAGACCAAACCGCATGATAAACTGTCATTCCTTGGCTAACATCACTTGGCATAGTGATGTTAATACCTGTTTGAGCAAGACTAGCAGATACCGCAACATCTCCAAAAGCATAGTTGCCTTGGAAGCTTGTGCCTGTCAACCCTGTTAGAGAATTGGTAACAGCACTTGTTCCGTATACGTGAACATTGTACTTACCGCTTTCAAGGTTATGTTCGGCAACACTGATAGTTGCAGAGTAGGTTGTCGAACCATCCTTGGTAGTCTTATACCAAATAATATCATCTTGCCCCTTATTTTCCGTCCAAGTTGGCAAGGTTACACTAGTAATATAAACTGGTACGTCTGTAACAGTTACTTTATAAGTTGTAGCGCTAGCTTTTGTAATGGTTACCTTAGCACTTGGTTTTGGCACGTCAATTGTTGTTCCGTTCAGTCCAGTCATCTTTCCATTGAGATTTTGGTACGTGTGAACATTGTATTTACCGTATGAGCCCGTATATTTAACGGTTGCTTTTCCGTTGCTATCTGCGGTGTACCAAACTAAGTCATCTTGACCATTAACGTCAGACCAAACGGCAAACATGATTTTAGCGCCATTTGCAATGGCTTGATTGTATTGTAAGTTAAAGCCGCTGCTTGCTAGAGAAACGCTTGTGACTTCATTAGTCGCATTTCCAGTTGCTCCACGCTCAACAGTCACATTGTCAGCTGATTCTTCAACAGTTACTTCTTGTTCATCAGTTTGGACAGAATCTTGTGTGTCAGCTGCTTTATCTTCTGTTTGCTCTGCTATTTCACTATTAGATACTTCTATTTCAGCAGTCGTTTGTGAGCTTTCTTCGCTATCTGATGACACGTCTTTTGCTGTTTCAGAATCAGCGTTATCAGTTGTCATCTGTTCTTGAACATCAGCTTGGTTATCTTCAGAAACCGTTTCCTGTTCATCATTAACCGTGACAGTTTCTTCACTAACAACAGGCTCTGTTTCAGTAGCAGCTCCGTTGTTGTCTGCTTCCGTAGCAACTGAATCAGTTGCTAATTCAGTTGTCGTATTGGTTTCAATAGTTGTTTCATCTGCGCTAACACTTGCTGTTCCTAAGGTAGCAATTAAAACTCCCGATAGTAACAAGGTTCCAATGGCACCATAGGCTTTCGATTTTTTGATTGTTCCATGACCTTTTTGTTTCATAAACACTCCTTCATTCGATGATTAGTTTTGATTATTATAACAAAATCTTAAGCTATTTTTAAGGTAAACGCTTCATTTTCCTTAAAAATCAAAGACCGCACAAGGTCTTGTTCTATTGTGCAGTCTTTAAAAAGTAATCATCAGTCTTCTTTGCGTTTACGAACGCCAAGGATACCAAAGACAAACATTAGTACACCAATAAGTGATGCCATAATATTGAGTGGTGTTGTTTCGTCACCTGTCAATGGCAGAACACTAGATTGAACAACTGGAACATCTTCAACTGGTGTTTCAGGCGTTTCTGGAACTTCTGGGTCTGGCGTGTCAGTCACAACTTCTGTTTGGGAATCAACACCATTAATTGTATTGATAAGAATGTTATGAACGTCACCTGATGCAATACGTTCAGCTTAAAGCCAAGCGTTAACATCAAAAGTACCAACAATACCAAGTGATTGTAAGAAGTCGCTATCAACAACTAATTTCCAAACTCCTGCTTCTTCATCCCAAGTCACTTTGACGATAGAGTTAACAAACTCTTCATTTGTATCTTGGTTAAACGTGAAGTAGAAAGCGTACTCTGTTCCTTCTGGAATAACGTCACCTGCTTTAATAACTGTTCCTGAAATAGAACCATCTGCGTTAACAATGTTAACCCTACCCGCCTTAGAATTCATCACCTGCTGATTTTGTAAAAAATCATCCCAAGTAAATGTTTCTCCTGACTCGTCTGCTAAAACCGTCAGATGACTTCCAAAACTAAGCAATGTAAACGTGATGACCGTTGTTCTCACTGTAGCTTGGCATATTATCCCTTTCATCGCAATCGCCCTTTCCCTCATAAAAAGACAGTCCTTAAAAACTCCCAAAAAAAGAGAACAGAAACCTGCTCTTTTCTACGTGACTATCTCTAATATATTTGCTTTTTTACATTTATTTTCGGTAATCTCCCTAAAAGATACCAATGTCATCATATCATTTGATATAACTTTTTTCCACATATTTTGAGCATTTTTAAGCAGCTAAAAAGCCTCTTAAAAACATAGAGACTTTTATTAGTAGATTATCTATTGATCTATTTTTTCTTTCAATTTCTGGTTAATATTTTTTACGCGATTGTTAAAACTAATATAAATCACAAACCAAATAATCAAATACGTTAAGACAAATTCCCCTAAAAATTGCCATGACCAAATAAAGGATTTTGTAATACCAAGAAGTATATTCAACCAGCTATTCAAACTATAAACTAAACAAAAGTGAATAATGATTTCCCATATCATTGGGATGGCCTCAATTTCAAAAATCATACTGACCAAGCCAATCAAGCCACTTATAAAGACAACATAGGTTATCTGTTGAACAGTTTGCACCTCAACATGACATTGCCATAAGTAAAATAAGTAAATAAGACTTCCAAAACCAATCCCAATTAAAAAATACGCAACGCCTCGTTTAAGATATCTCATCAATCACACCTCACATTCCCAAAGCTTTTTCGACATTAGACAGATAACGTCTACTAACATCTGTCGTAATATCATTTGTCAGCAAAGCTAGCATATTTCCTGAAAAGCTACTCTCTAACGATTTTAAATGATTAATATTAATCAAGGCGTGCTTTGAGACCTGCACAAAATCTGGATTAGCTAGTCGCTCACGGAACTTGTATAAACGATCATTTGTCACAAGTCTCCCATTGGTCGTCTCTAAAACTAAGGAACTTCCGTCAACATCCACAAGAATCAAATCTGATACACGTAACATTTCTGTTCGAACCGATGTTTTAATTGGCAAAATTTCCATTCTACTCTGCTCAAATTTTGCTAAATAATCTAAAACCTCCTGAACAGCTTGGTTACATTCTCCACTTAGTACTAAAACTTCAATAGCATCTTTTGGTAAGTTACTATCCTCTTCAAACTGGTAGTGCACCCTTTAACTCCTCTTATTTCTTTTTAGTAATGACAATCTTTTAGCATATAAACTAAGAGCCAAAAGAACAATTACTCCACAAATGACAAGACTAACTAAAAGCATTTCTTGGTTCAAGGTCGTTAATCTTTTTAATTTTAAACCAATTCCTAAAAATTCTTTTGCATCTGCGTTTACGGCATCTTTTCCAATTAAGAGCTGACGATAGGCAGCTGAGACATAGGCAGCAGGCGTCAATTTAACCACTTTTTGTGCAAAATCAGGCAGAGCTCCAATTGGCATGTAAACCCCAACAAGAAAACCAGAAACAGTTCCAACAATTGTCGCCAAAGCTTCACTTGTTGATAAGGTTTTAATGAATTGCAAGACAAACAAAGCAATTCCTGATCCCATAATAGAACTTAGGAGCATGACTAAAAGGATTTGTGGTAAATAATCTAAATCAAAATTAACATCATCTTTCCAGTAGAAGTACAATTTCATAATGGCTAACATAATTAATTGCATGATAAAACCAATCACACTAGAAGAAATCAAATAGCCAAGATAAAGTTTTAAACGAGAAATGTCTGTTAATAAAAAGTCTTCCAATTTATGGCTTACCTTATCCTGAACCAATCGCGTAACCCCAGTCCAAGTTGTTGTAATACTCGTAACAGCTAACGTTCCACCTAGAACCCAATTATCAAGAAGTTCTTCCAAATTCGGTGTTCCTGCAAATGAATCCTGCATATTTTTCTGCAAGAAAATCACATAAAGAATAAAAGCAATCAAGGCTCCAAGTAATGAGAAAAAGACACTAGCCTTATTTGAAAAATAAAGTTTTAAGTTTCGTTTTGTCATTGCCCACATCTTACGCCATCTCCTTTCCCGTAATGTTCAAAAAGACATCATTGATATTTGCTTTAACATAATCAAAATCATTAATAACTGTACGTTTATCTGATAAAATGGCCAAAGCTTTTGCAGAATCTTCAACAATAATTTTCAAACGACCATCTCCCAAACGCTTACAGTCAAGGTCTGAGAAAGCAGCTACGTCACTTGTTTCAACCAATAAATATGGTTTTGAATAAGCTTCTTTTAATTCCTTAGCAGAACCTTTAGCCAAAACCTTCCCTTGGTCAATGATATAGGTCATATCCGCATTCTCTGCTTCTTCAAGATAATGAGTTGTCAAAAAGATGGTTAACTTCTCTTCGCGCTGCAAACGACGTAATAAATCCCAAATAGCCTCACGTGTCTGAATGTCAAGCCCTGTTGTCGGCTCATCCAAAAATAACAAGTTAGGTTTATTCAAAAGCGCACGAACAATATCAACACGACGTCGTTGCCCTCCAGATAATGTGCCATAAGCCTGATTAAGAAAAGTGTCCAAGCCTGTTAATTGAATTAATTTTTCTAACCAAACTTTATCTTTTTGATGATAAAGTGCTTGTCGACTCTTTAAATTATCCAAAACACTTAGTTCAGCATCAAGAACGCTATCTTGAAAAACCATTCCAATCTTCAAATCTGCTGCCAATTCAATCTCCCCTGAAGTTGGTTCTAATAAACCAGTTAGCATCTTCATCGTTGTTGATTTCCCAGCACCATTTGTCCCGATATAGGCTAACAATTTCCCTTCTTCCACTTCCAAATTTAAGTGATCAATTACTGTTTTATCTCCGAAGGTTTTGATTAGATTTTTTGTTCTAATTAGCATAATCGTCCCTCCCTTTTGACATTATTTTATCAAAAAAAGGCCCGATATAAAGCCTTTTTCGGTAAGCGGTTAAAAATACTTGCTAAGCGGTAAATAAAAAAGCCCTAACGGGCTTTTTCCTCTTATTGAACAGGTGTGACAACCACATAACGATTTGGATCGTTACCTTCAGAATAACTATCAACACCTTCGATACCAGTGATTGTTTTATGAACAATTTTTCGTTCACTATTACTCATTGGATCCATAACATAATCTTTACCAGTTTCAAGTACGCGACTAGCAGCTTTACGTGTGAATTCAATCAATGTTTCTGTACGATGTTCTACGTAATCATGAACATTTAAGATAACAGAGAAGTTCTTTGAATAACGGTCATGTAGGAAATTTTGTGAAAGCAGTTGAAGTGACTTCAAGACTTTTCCGTGATAACCAATGACACGACCTGCTTCTGGTGTTTCAATTTGTAAGTTAATTTGACGACGGTTGTGGCTTGTCTCAACAGTTGCCTCAATATCCATCTCATAAATCACTTTTTTAACGTAGTCAGCAACTTCTTCAGTTGCTTTTTCAATATCTTTACTCAATTCACGTTGAGCTGGAAATTCACTAGCAACAAATTCTTCAAAGCTTTGATCTGTATTAACAGGTTTTGGTGTGTCTGAAACTTCTTTAGCCTCTTGAGCAATTTCTTTAGCGTCATTTACTTTGCCAAGTGCTTCTAGAACTTCTGTATGACCAGCTTCTTCAAGAATGGTTTGTGTTTTTTTCTTGTGCATGACGATATCCTCTTTGACTGAGTCATCAATGACTTCGCCACGCTCTTCCATTTTCTTAATGATGCTAGCAACTTTTCGAAGCTCCATAGTATCTTCAAATTTTGATGATACTGGCTCATTTTTTTGATTAACTTCTTCTGGTACACCTTTAACTGCTTTTTGGTTTGCTCGGTGAGCAGTTACTTCGTTAATCCCTTCAATATCTACTTGAGCTGGTTTCTTACCAAAACCAAAGAAACCTTTTTTCTCACGAGAAACAACTTTAATGTGGGCTTTAAGACGTGAAAGATTTAACTCTTTCAAACCTTTTTCAATAGCATCTTCAACAGTCCGACCTGTGAATATTACCATATTCTTATCCTCTTACTTTCTTCTCTTTTGCGCTTTCTTCTTAGCACGACGAATTTTAGCGGCACGTTCTTTTTCAGCTTCTTCTTCTGCTTTACGCTTAGCAATAATTTTAAACGGATTGTTCAATAGAAGAATTTGGAAAACTTGGAAAGCATTTGATACTGCCCAATATAGTACAACCCCTGATGCCAAACGGAAACCAAAGAAGAAAATCATGATTGGCATCACGTAAGTCATCATCGTCATTGCCATGTTTTTCTCACGCGCAGCTTTATTACTCAACCAAGTTGAAAGGAAAGTAAAGAAAGCAGCCAAGACAGGCAAGATATAGTATGGGTCTGGTTGTGACAATTCAATCCACAAGAAAGTTCCAGTTTTTAGGAAAGCAACACGAGTCAATGCTTGGTACAAAGCCATCAAAATTGGCAATTGAATCACTAATGGAAGCATTGTCGCATATGGATTAACACCATATTCTTTATAAAGAGCTTGACTTTCCTCAGTCAACTTCATGCGGCTGTCAGTATCACGACCAGGATATTTTTCTTGTAATTTTTTAAGTTCTGGCTGCAAATCTTGCATTTTTTGACTAGATTTGATTTGCATATTAAACAATGGCATCAAGATTGCTCGAATGATGATTGTAAAGAGAATAATCCCCACACCAATACGACCATTAATTGAAAGCCATTGAATAGCTTTGGCAAAGAAGTAAACAATTTGTTCCCAACCATTTGTTGAGGAAGCGGTTACTTCGCTGCGCCCACAAGCAGCCAAAAGACCTAAAGTAAGACTACTTAATCCTAATAATTTAATCTTTCTTTTCACTATTGAGACCTTCCTGATATAAATTAGCAAGTTTTAAAACGTGCAATAGATTTTTTTTCACTTCATGGTAATCAAGTTCCTCGACACCTTTACGCGCAATGATGACAAAGTCCTGATTAATCAAGTTTGGTGACAATTCCATGATAACGTGACGAATTTTTCGTTTAATACTATTACGAGTAACTGCGTTACCAAGTTTTTTGCTCACAGAAAGCCCTACTCGATAGTGGCTCTGATTTTTTTCTAAATGATAAAGGACAAATTTTCGGTTAGCAACACTTGTTCCTTTGCTAAAAATCGCCTGAAAATCTTTGTCACTTTTGACACGATAGGTTTTCTTCAACGTACGACTCCATTCTAAATTATTTTTATTATACCATAAAATTCAAAAAAGCCCTAACCTCTAAAGAGTTTGGGCTTATTATCTTTAAAATATTTTTATTGGAAAATACGCTTAAAAATCTTGGAAAGCCTAAATGTCTATTAATCTAGATTTTGCAAGTCTTCATTGGCTAATTTAATTTGCCATTTCACTTGGTCAAAACCTGTACCACCTAGTGAATGACGACGTTCAACAGCTGTATGAGATTTCAATGTTTCATAGATATCTTCTTCAATCAAATCTGAAATTTCTTGATAGCGTTCAAACGGCACATCTTGCAAATAATAACCTGCTTTAGTGCATTCTAGAACCAATTTACCAACAATTTCATGTGCTTGACGGAACGGAAGACCTTTGCTTGCAAGATAGTCAGCCAACTCAGTTGCATTTGAGAAGTCTTTTTCAGTGGATTCAGCCATGTGCTCTTTGTTGACGGTCATTGTTTTAAGCATGCCAGCCAAAATATCGATAGCTACTGTAATTGTTTCAACTGTATCAAACATGCCTTCTTTATCTTCTTGTAAATCTTTATTGTAAGCCAAAGGTAAAGATTTCATGACTGTCAAAAGGCCAAATAAGTTACCGTAAACACGACCAGATTTTCCACGAATCAACTCAGCCATATCTGGATTTTTCTTCTGTGGCATGATTGATGATCCTGTTGAGAAGGTATCAGAAAGTGTCACAAACTTAAATTCATTTGAGCACCAGCTGATGATTTCTTCACAGATACGGCTCATGTGCATCATCAAAATAGAACTGTTTGACAAAAATTCTAGAATAAAATCACGGTCAGACACCGCATCAAGTGAGTTGCTGTATGGTTTAGCAAAGCCCATGAGCTCTGCTGTCATCTCACGATCAATTGGGAAAGTTGTTCCAGCAAGAGCAGCTGCGCCAAGTGGTGACATGTCAGCATGCTTGATGTTAAATTCAAAACGTTCACTATCACGTGTAAACATGTTGTAGTATGCCATCAAATGATGTCCAAATGAAATAGGTTGAGCATGTTGTAAATGCGTATAACCTGGCATGATAGTGTAGACATGTTCATCAGCTAAATGAACCAAAGTTTTACGCAAGTTCGTAAGCTTTTCAATCACTTCATCAAGCTTAGCCTTTAAGTACAAGTGCATATCAGTTGCCACTTGGTCATTACGTGAACGAGCTGTGTGTAATTTACCAGCTACAGGACCAATTTTTGCTGTCAAAAGACTTTCCATATTCATGTGAATGTCTTCATTTGACACATCAAATTCAATTTTTCCTGCCTTGTATTCTTCAAGCAATTCTTCAAGACCTGCTTTGATTTGATTGGCTTCTTCTTTTGCGATAATCCCTGTTTCACCAAGCATTGTCACGTGAGCAATTGAGCCTTTCAAATCAAACTCTGCCATTTTTTGGTCAAAAGAAATCGATGCTCCAAATTCTTCAACCCACTTTTCAAGACCAGCTTCAAAACGCCCGCCCCATAATTTATGATTTTCTGTTGTCATAGCAATGATACAATGAACTACCATCCAAAGTGGCGTTCAAAGCCTTTCTCTTTTCTTATCTAGTCATGAGTATAGCTGGTTCACTTGCTTTTAAAGCACGCGAAGCGACTATACTAAATAAGTCCAAGGAGCGACCTAGGACTTATAATGTGTTGCCTCACGGGGCGAATGTCTTAAATGATTCTCACAGGATATCATTATTTAAGCTCGATGCCACTCTCTGTTGACATTAACGAGGGTTTGGTAAGTTATAAGAAAAGAGTCTCAGATGGGGCTCCCTGTCCCCTTTTATCTGAAATTTTCTTTTCTTTTTATACCTTTATTGTTTATTTGGCTGTGACTGATTCACGCCCATGTTTTTCTTTTCTTTTTCATAATCGACTGCTTAAGCAGATGATTTATTTGTTGTTAACTTGTGAGTTAACTTGAGTTGGTAGTCCCCAAAGTTTGATGAAGCCTACAGCTGCATCTTGGTCGAAGCTATCAGCTGATGTGTATGTTGCCAAGTTTTCATCGTAAAGTGAATTTGGTGATTTACGAGCAACAACTTTTGCTGAACCTTTGTACAATTTAACTTTTGCAGTACCATTAACCACTTTTTGTGTTTCTTTAATATAAGCAATAATTGCTTTTGTTGCTGGGCTGAACCACAAAGCATTGTAAATAAGGTTTGACAATTCATTTTCAAGAATTGGTTTGAAGTGAGATACTTCACGAACCAATGTGATGTCTTCGATTTCTTTGTGAGCTGTCAAAAGTGTGATAGCACCTGGGCATTCGTAAATTTCACGTGATTTGATACCAACCAAACGGTTTTCAACGTGGTCAATACGTCCGACACCATGTTTACCTGCGATAGCATTGACTTCTTGGATAAGGTCAGCCAATTTCATTTCTTTGCCGTTAAGAGCAACTGGTTTACCTTCCTTGAATTCGATATCGATGAATTCTGGTGTATCAGGAGCTTCTTCTGGAGAATTTGTGATACCAAAGGCATCTTCTGGAGCTTGGTTCCATGGATTTTCAAGAACACCACATTCATTTGCACGACCCCAAAGGTTTTGGTCAACTGAGTATGGGTTATCTAGGTCAGCTGGAACTGGCACACCATTTGCTTTAGCGTATTCGATTTCTTCTTCACGAGACCATTTCCATTCACGAACTGGAGCGATAACTTTCAATTCTGGGTCAAGCGCAGCAATTGCCACTTCAAAACGAACTTGGTCATTCCCTTTACCAGTACAACCGTGAGCGATTGTTGTCGCACCTGTTTTATGAGCAATTTCTACCAATTTCTTAGAAATGACTGGACGGCTAAGCGCTGATACCAATGGGTATTTTTGTTCGTAGTAAGCGTGAGCTTGAAGTGCTGGAAGCACATATTCTTCAGCAAATTCATCTTTAACATCAAGAACGTAAGATTCAACCGCACCAACTTTAAGTGCTTTATCATGAATAAAATCAAGGTCTTTACCTTCGCCGACGTCCATACAAACGGCAACGACATCATAATCTTTCATAAGCCAAGTAATGGCAACTGAAGTATCAAGACCACCAGAGTACGCAAGGATAACTTTTTCTTTTGACATAGGACTACTCTCTTTTCTTATTTTGTGTTTTTATCAACTTTATGTGTATAATTATACATACCAAAAACAATCCTGTCAACACTTTTTTGAATATTTTTTCAAAAAAGCTTAATTTTTTATGATTTTATAACAAATATACAGTATATATACAAATATTCAGCGATTTTATGCAAAATAATAAACCTATAAATAGGTTTATTATTTATTTAGTCGTTTTTGGTAGTCAGATAGTTCAACTTTATTTGCCCAGACAAAATGATTTGGGCGAATTTCCACCATCTCAGGTTTATCTGTTGAGTAATCGTGTTGACTTGGATCATACACAATTAATTCTTTTTGACGTTCAAGAATAGGATCTGGAATTGGAACCGCTGAAAGTAATGAACGTGTATAAGGATGGATTGGATTATTAAATAGCTCTTCTGTCTCCGCTACTTCAACAATAACACCTTTATGGATAACCGCAATACGATCTGAAATAAAACGAACTACAGACAAATCATGTGCGATAAAGAGATAGGTTAAGCCTTTTTCCCTCTGGATGCGTTTCAAAAGATTTAATACTTGAGCACGCACTGAGACATCTAAAGCTGAGATTGGTTCATCTGCAATGATAAATTCAGGATCCATGACCAAAGCACGCGCAATTCCAATACGCTGACGTTGTCCCCCTGAAAATTCATGTGGATAACGTGTCAAATGCTCTGGCAATAATCCTACCTCAGTCATCATCTCTGCTACTTTACGTTTTCGATCAGCATCATCTTCAAAATGATGAAAATTATATAAGCCCTCCGAAATAATATAATCAACGGTTGCTCGCTCATTTAAACTAGCTGCTGGATCTTGGAAAATCATTTGAATTTTGGAAATCAAATCATTATGTTCAGCAGATGTTTTCTTACCGTTAATACGTTTACCAGCATATAAAATGTCGCCATTACTTGTCTCATTCAATCCGATGATAGCACGACCGATGGTTGTTTTCCCCGAACCTGATTCACCAACTAATGAGAAAGTCTCACCTTTATTGATGAAAAAATTTGCATTTTTAACCGCAACAAATTTCTTTTTTCCTTCACCAAAGGAAATTTCCAAATTTTTTACTTCAACTAATTTTTCAGTCATTTCCTTCCTCCAAGTTAATCATTTTTCGAGAAATCTTTTGATGTAGATTTTGAATGACCTCTGGTTTTTCAACCTTCGGTGCATCTGGATGAAGTAACCATGTTTTTGCCCAGTGAGTTTCGGTTACAGGAAATTTAGGAACATCCTCTTCAAAATCAATTTTCATTGCATAGCGAGAACGAGGAGCAAAAGCGTCACCTTTAATAGGTGTATACAATGAAGGCGGTGTCCCTGGAATCGAAAAGAGAACACCATTGTCATCAGCCAATTGAGGAAGGCTTGATAATAAACTCCAAGTATAAGGATGTTTAGGATCATAAAAAATCTCTTCAACTGTTCCATACTCAACAATATCACCCGCATACATGACAGCTACCTTATCAGCAATACTTGCAACCACACCTAAATCGTGTGTGATAAAAATAGTTGTGAAATTATATTCTCTTTGCAACTCCTTTAAAAGATTAATAATTTGAGCCTGAATTGTTACATCAAGGGCAGTCGTAGGCTCGTCACAAATCAAGATATCTGGCTTACAAGCCAAAGCAATCGCAATGACAATACGTTGACGCATCCCACCTGAATACTGAAATGGATATTCATTAAAACGTTTCTTTGCTTCAGGAATGCCTACTTTTTTCATATAATCAATTGCTAGTTCCTTAGCTTCACTCTTACTTGCTCCTTGATGTTTGATAATAGCTTCTGTAATTTGGCTACCAATCGTTTGAATTGGATCAAGACTCGTCATTGGATCTTGGAAAATTGTCGCAATCTTACCACCACGAATTTTTCCCCATTCTGAATTTGACTTAATTTTTGTTAAATCTTGACCGCGATAATTAATAGAGCCCTTAGCGATACGTCCATTTGATTCCAACATTCCTGTGAATGTTTTCGTTAGGACTGATTTTCCACTACCAGACTCACCTACAACAGCAAGAACTTCACCTTCATAAAGATCAATTGAAATATTACGAATAGCTGTTAAAATACGATCTCGAACTTCAAATTCAACAACCATATCTCGAACACTTAAAACTTTATTTTTATCAGTCATACTTACTCCTATCTATGCGTACGTGGATCGCTAGCATCAGCAAGATTTTGCCCAACAATATAGAGAGGAAGCGATACTAAAATGAGCGTTGCTAATGGAATCCAGAAAAGATAAGCATTTGTTGTCAAATTAGAAGAATAATTTGAAATCAAACGGCCTAGACTTGGTTCAGTGACTGGAAGTCCAATACCAAAAGCAGATAAGAAGGCTTCATATGAAATGTATGATGGCAACATCTGAGAAACCATAGTAACAATAACAGAGACTAATTGGGGTAAAAGGTTTTTGGTCGCAATTTTTATAGTTGGTGTTCCTAAAGTACGACTAGCAAGATTGTATTCCAAATCACGATAACGCATCACTTGAACACGAATAGAGTAAGCAATACCAACCCAACCTGTAATACAAAATGCCAAAATCAAATTCCAAAATCCTGAACCTAGAGAATACGTTAAAATCATAACGATTAAGATAAATGGAAGATTTGAAATAACGTTATAAATTTCAATCATGATTTTATCGACTGCTTTAGAAATCCCCCAAAGTAGTCCTACTACAAGCCCAATAACCATATTAATAATAGTAGCAATAACCGAAATCAATATAGAATTTCTAGCACCGTACCAAACACCATCAAACAGCGACTGACCATTCTTATCCGTACCAAACCAATACTGACTATTTGGCCAAACATAGCGTTTTGAAAAATCGTTAATATCACTGACATCATTGAAATCAAAATTTGAAAACATTGGATAGATAAAACTCATCAGAAGAATAGCAATTAGCAAAATAAGCATTGCTATTGTCGACTTTTTAGAAAAGAATTGTCTAAAAACTGATTTCCAATATGAATAAGTCGGTGTATCAATAACTTCAGAGGCACTACTATCTAACTCAACAAATTCAAATTTACTTTTGTCTATATTAGTCATCACTTACCTCCTTTTGATGATAGTTTTATACGTGGGTCAAGAACAGTCATCAAAATATCTCCTACAAGAAGTGCAAAAATTGCTAAGACCGCAAAAATAAATACTAAGCCGATAACCATTGTATTATTAGCAGAAGCAATAGCATCAATCAACATTTTCCCCATACCTGGAAAAGCAAAAATTTTCTCAGTCAGAGTTGCCCCAGCAATAGTTCCCACGATTGCTCCAGGAATGCCATTCACAATTGGAACCATAGCATGTTTAAACAAATGATCTTGACAGATTTCTGTTTCAGACAAACCTTTTGCACGCGCAAATCGAACAAAATCACTACCTTGCAAATCCACCAAATAGCGACGGAACCAAACTACAATACCTGGTGTACTCAAAATTCCCAAAATGATAGCAGGCATTACGTAAGAACGTATATCTCCAGCACCTAATAATGGAAATGTATCTGGTAGGCCAAACACATTAGCACCAATAAAACGAATCACGTAAATAGTAGCAATACTTGGCATAGCCAGCATGAAAGTGACAGTTGCTGTTGAAAAGCGGTCAAAGATACCATCTTTATAACGTGCCATTAAAAGACCAATTGGCAAACCAAGAGCATAGGCAATTAAAATTCCGACAATACCTGCTTTCAATGAATTTGAAATCATTGAAGGTTCGGTGTAATTATTTTGAGTGGCAGTGTAGGCATCTCCCTTACCATAATTTGCAATATCACGAGCATCAGCCTTACTTGGTGATTTATATGAACGCGTATAAATATCGACTGATGATACTTTAGTTACTCCTGTTGGGAATGTCACTTCTTGTGCTAAAGTTTTCCCTTGGCCCTGAGTGATAACCTGTAATACAGGAATATTAGCAAAGCTTGGATATGAAATACCTAAATTGAAAGTAATAATATTTTGATGAATAAATGGGAACTTGCTATTAAAATAAATGAGATATTTATGCTGTGTCCCTGATCCAACAAGCGCTGGTCCAACGGCGGGATCATTTTCAAAACGGATATAGCGCTCTAATTTTGGATTTTCTGGATCATTAATTTTCCACGGATGATCAATCACAATCAAATTAGAATAAAATTTCCAAAGACGTTCATAAATTGGAATTTCACGTGTTGCAAAATATTTTCCAGAATCAAATTTTTCTAACTTCCATTTGCCAGAAATAGAATCAAGATAGTTTTGATACAATTGCTTATCAGCTACTGTTCCCTTGTCAGTCACCGATTTGTCGATTTTTTTGCTACCATTTACAAGTTCTTTAGTATTAAGGTAGTCGATATAACCCATGCGCTCATAAACAGTGTTCTCATAGTCAACTTTTTTATCATGTGTGACAGCGATTTTGGTGTAATTAGGGTCTTGCTTGAAAATTAGTTTTCGTGGAACAAGCGAAAACACAATCGCATATGATAATGTTGTCACCAAGAATATAGAAACTAAGGATCTTAATATTCGATTAAAAACATATTTTTTCATACTTTTCCTCAAAAGTTCAAAAGAACTCTCTCCAAAGAGAAAGTCCTTTTGGAACATTCATTATTTTTCTACGTGTTTAGCTAATTCTTTTGCAGCCTTTTCATTGGCTTTTTCTTTATCATTAAGCCATTTATTACGAGCTTTTTCATATTCTTTAGCTGTTACAGGTTTATCTTGGAGTTTTAGATATTTATATTGATAAGTTCCACCTTTAATACCAACATATGACCAAGCTCTTGAAAATGGTTTTACTCTTGTCACTTGTGGACGAGCACCATTAGTAACTGTTGGAATAGCTAATGCACTGTCTGTCAACCATGCTTGAGCTTTTGCGTATGTTTCATAACGCTGATCAACCTGATCTGAATCTTTAAGAGCATTTGCTTCATCAAGCAAGCTTTGATATTGATCAAGACCAGTAGATTTAATCAAGGCGTCATTATCTGAAGAAATACCAAGACGATATGTCATTGCCGCTGTCTTACCTGTACCAAAGATATCAAGATATGAAGATGGATCAGAATAGTCTGGTGACCAGCCTGAGAAGCCTAGGTCATAATCATTTTGCTCAGGACTTTCTGCTTGATAAGTTGCTGATAAGTACTCATCTTCTGTGACTTGTTTAAGGTTAATCACTACATTTTCTTTACCGAGATTAGATTCAACTGACTGTTTTAATGATTGTGCACGTTGTACAGAATCGTTGTCAGTTTGAGCAACTGGGAAATCAAGTTGGATTGGGAAGCTGACGCCTTCTGATTCAAGAGCTGATTTGGCTTTAGCAAATTCTGCTTTTGCTTTATCTGGGTTATACAAACCATCTTGAGCATCTGTAAGGTCGACATCTTTCCACTCATCACCATAAGATGCTAGGTCACTTTTAACAACATCACCAAATTCTTTACCATCAACTTGAACAAATGCTGGTGGTACCAAGCTATTGCGCAATGCTTTATTTTTGGCTTCTTCACCTGCAGTTTGAGCATTCCATGAACCACGGTCAAATGCAAATGTCACTGCTTGACGGAAGTCTTTATTGTTCATAGCTTTATTAGAATCAGATAATTGCGCATCTGTTTTATCTGATAAATTATGCAAAGTACGATTTAAATTGAAGTAAATCATAAATGTTGAAGCATCTTGTTGAGCATAAATAATATTATCACTATATTTCTTTTCTGCTGTTTTATAGCTTGGAGATGATGGATACAAGGCTGCACTTGTATATGAACCTTCATCAAAATTATTAAAGAGTGAATCTTGGTCTGAACCGTCAAAATAAGTCAACTTAACATCATCGATATGGACGTTGTCAGCATCCCAATAATTCGGGTTCTTTTCAAATTCCATTGAAGATTTGGCTGTAATTGATTTTAGTAAGTATGGACCGTTATAAAGCAATGATTCTGGGTCAGTTTGTTTACCAAAATCATTACCTTTTGATTTTAAGAAGTCCGCATTTACTGGACACATAATACCGTAAGTTAATTTAGAATTCCAATATGATTCAGGGGCATTCAGCGTATATTGGACAGTATGGTCATCAACTGCTTTAACACCAACTGTTGAGAAGTCTTTTGTCTTGCCATCGATATAATCCTGCAAACCTTTAATTGAATCTTGCACAATATAAAGAGCTTCTGATTCAACATCTGCAGCGTGTTTGAGACCTGTAACAAAATCTTCCGCTGTTACATCCGCATATTCTTCACCATCAGCAGTATACCATTTGGCATCATCACGAATTGTATAAGTGTAAGTCAAACCATCAGCTGACACTTTCCAATCTTTTGCAAGTGACGGAATCAAGTCGCCATACTGGTCATTTTCCATCAAACCATCAATAAGATTTGCTGTAATGTTACTTGTACCAGATTGGTTCATCTTAATATAATCAAGTGAAACTGGTTCAGAATTGTAGACATAGTTGTAAGTTGACGTTGCAGAGCTTGAAGATTTACCATTACCACAAGCTGCAAGCACTGATGCAGATAGTAGCACAACACCAGCACTTAAAATCCATTTTCCTCTTTTATTCATAACGTACCCCTTTTTGGAATATTTAAATTTTTCACACAATTCAATGTGAGATTATGACTGATATTATATCACTTGCTTCTTCTGAAATAAACAAAAAATATCAGAAAATTCTATTTTTTTGTTTTAAAATTCTAAAATCATTGATATATCAACATTTGTAGCTATCACATTTTGTTATAAAAAAACATTATAACTCGTTATATTCAAAAATTAGAACAATTTTATGCAAAAAAACTCCCCAGCAAAAGCTAGGGAACTAATGTTTTTCATCTATTATTGAATTTTTTCAAAGCGTTCTGTGTAGAACAAAGCTGCTGTCATCACAATTGTACAGATGAACAAGCAAAGTGCCGCTACTGTCCATGAACCAAAGAGGTTAAAACTAAAACCAAAAAGTGTTGGTCCAAAGGCTGCTAGGAAGTAACCACCTGATTGCACCATACCAGACAATTGTGCTGTTTGACTTGGTGTGTGTGATTTCATTGAGAATGTCACAAGCAAGTATGGGAACAAAGCACTAACAGCAATACCGATTAAAATATTAACTGTCAACCAATAAGCAAAGCTGCTTGTTTGGAAGAGAAGCATTCCTGTACCTACAATGGCACAAGCTGACACAATCGCAAGCATAGTTTTACGGTTTTTACTTGAAAGATTTGTTGTCAAAGTTGGGATTGTCAATGAAAACGGCAAGCTAATCAATGAATAAATTGAAGCTAAGATACCTGCTGCTTCGCTTGAAAGACCAGCTTGGCTAGCCATTGTTGGCAACCATGTCATTCCTGTGTAGAAAAGAAGAGATTGCAAACCACCAAAGACAAGAAGCGCGATAGCGGATTTATTTTTCCAAAGTGATGATGAACGTTTTTCTTCATCTTGCTCTGTCATGTGATTGTGGAAAGTATTTGGGAACCAAACTGCCAAAGCTACCAAAATCAAGAAGCTAAGAATCAGAATCAGACCTTTCCAAGATGTTGCTTTAACAATCGGAACAGCAACTGAAGCGGCAATTGATGATGAAAGCCCCATAGCTGTTGTATAAATCGTTGTCAACAATCCGATACGGAATGGTTGGTTTGCCAAAATGATACTTGGGAACAAAACGTTCATCATGGCAATGCTGATACCGATAATCATTGTTCCGATGTAAAGACTTGGAAGGTTAAGCACGCGCATGCTTGAACCGATAAACATGGCAATCAGAACCATGGTGAATAATTTTTCAAGTCCAAACTTATCCGCTAAACGTGGTGCCAAAGATGAACAAAAGGCAAACATAATCAACGGAATACTTGTCAAAACACCCAAAGAATTGACTGAAACTCCTAAACCATCCGCAACATAGCTAAGGACAGTCGGAATTGTCGTAAATGGGATACGCATAACAGCGCCCACAAGAATAATTCCTGGGACGAAAAAGATAGAATAGTCTTTTTTCATGTAACTCCTCTTAACTTATAAATAACAAAATTTTAAAGCTTATTATAACAAGAAGTAAATGACTTTAGAATAGGTAACTGCAAAGAAAACGTTTTTCACAAGCAATTAAAATCTTTCTAAAAATTCATAATTTTAGATAAAAATACAACTTAATACATTTGCTTGATTTACTCTAAAATAACAGCGTCTTTTTCTGACATACCGTCTAAAGGAAAATATAAAAAGCCTGAGACATTCATCTCAGACTTTTATTGATATTATTTCAAGTTGTTAAGCATGTTTTCGATGTGTTCGATTGATTTTTCACGACCAAGAAGGTAGATAGTATCTGGAAGTTCTGGACCGTGCATTTCACCTGAAACGGCGATACGGATTGGCATGAATAGGTTTTTACCTTTAATACCAGTTTCTTTTTGAACAGCTTTGATTTGTGGGAAGATGTTTTCTGATTTGAAATCTTCGTCACTCATTGCTTCCAATTTAGCTTTGAAAGCTTCAAGAACTGTTGGAACTGTTTCACCAGCCATGAATTCTTTTTCAGCTTCTGTCAATTCTGGGAAATCTTCAAAGAACAAGTCAGTCAATGGAAGGATTTCATCAACAGATTTCATTTGTGGTTTGTAAAGTTCAACCAATTTTTCAGCTTTGTCAGTCAAACGACCAGCTTCTTCCAAGAATGGTTTAGCCATTGCAAAGACTGTATCGAAATCTGCATTCTTGATGTATTCGTTGCTCATCCAGTCCATTTTCTTTTGGTCAAATGCAGCTGGAGATTTACTCAAACGGTGTTCATCAAAGAGTTTGATCAATTCTTCACGTGAGAAGATTTCATCTTCACCACCAGGGTTCCAACCAAGAAGAGCGATAAAGTTGAATACTGCTTCTGGCATGTAACCTTTTTTACGGTAGTCTTCGATGAATTGAAGAGTGTTTGTGTCACGTTTTGACAATTTTTTACCAGTTTCAGAGTTGATAATCAATGTCATGTGACCGAATTCTGGTGCTTCCCAACCAAGTGCTTCGTAAACCATCAATTGTTTTGGTGTGTTTGCGATGTGGTCATCACCACGGATAACGTGAGAGATTTCCATCAAGTGGTCATCGATAACAACGGCAAAGTTGTATGTTGGGTAACCATCTTTTTTCTGGATAACCCAGTCACCACCGACGTTTCCACCTTCAAATTCGATGTCGCCTTTAACGATATCATGCCATTTGTAGATACCTGATTCGTTAACAGCCA
>NZ_DGTE01000014.1:0-19919 GCF_002393675.1 Streptococcus sp. UBA4344 | reverse complement strand
TATTGACTTAGGTACAACAAACTCAGCTGTTGCAGTTCTTGAAGGAACTGAATCAAAAATCATTGCTAACCCAGAAGGTAACCGTACAACTCCATCAGTTGTTTCATTCAAAAATGGTGAAATCATTGTTGGTGATGCTGCAAAACGTCAAGCAGTAACAAACCCAGATACAGTTATCTCTATCAAATCTAAAATGGGTACTTCTGAAAAAGTATCTGCAAACGGTAAAGAATATACTCCACAAGAAATCTCAGCAATGATTCTTCAATACCTTAAAGGTTACGCTGAAGATTACCTTGGTGAAAAAGTAACAAAAGCAGTTATCACAGTTCCTGCATACTTCAACGATGCTCAACGTCAAGCAACTAAAGACGCTGGTAAAATCGCTGGTCTTGAAGTAGAACGTATCGTCAACGAACCAACTGCAGCTGCTCTTGCATATGGTCTTGATAAAACTGATAAAGATGAAAAAATCTTGGTATTCGACCTTGGTGGTGGTACATTCGACGTATCAATCCTTGAACTTGGTGATGGTGTATTCGACGTACTTGCTACAGCAGGTGATAACAAACTTGGTGGTGACGACTTCGACCAAAAAATTATTGATTGGTTAGTTGCTGAATTCAAGAACGAAAACGGTATTGACCTTAGCCAAGATAAAATGGCTCTTCAACGTTTGAAAGATGCTGCTGAAAAAGCTAAAAAAGATCTTTCTGGTGTTACTCAAACACAAATCTCACTTCCATTCATCACTGCAGGAGCTGCTGGACCTCTTCACTTGGAAACAAGCCTTTCACGTGCTAAATTTGATGATTTGACTCGTGACCTTATCGAACGTACTAAAACACCAGTTCGTCAAGCACTTTCAGATGCTGGTCTTTCAATCTCAGAAATTGACGAAGTAATCCTTGTTGGTGGTTCAACTCGTATTCCTGCCGTTGTTGAAGCTGTTAAAGCTGAAACTGGTAAAGAACCAAACAAATCAGTTAACCCTGATGAAGTAGTTGCTATGGGTGCTGCTATCCAAGGTGGTGTTATCACTGGTGATGTTAAAGACGTTGTTCTTCTTGACGTTACTCCATTGTCACTTGGTATCGAAACTATGGGTGGTGTATTTACAAAACTTATTGACCGTAACACTACAATCCCAACTTCTAAATCACAAGTCTTCTCAACAGCTGCTGATAACCAACCAGCTGTAGATATCCACGTTCTTCAAGGTGAACGTCCAATGGCTGCAGATAACAAAACTCTTGGTCGCTTCCAATTGACTGATATCCCAGCTGCACCTCGTGGTATCCCACAAATCGAAGTAACATTTGATATCGATAAAAACGGTATTGTATCTGTTAAAGCTAAAGACCTTGGTACTCAAAAAGAACAACACATCGTTATTCAATCTAACTCAGGTTTGACTGATGAAGAAATTGAAAAAATGATGAAAGACGCAGAAGCTAATGCAGAAGCTGATGCTAAACGTAAAGAAGAAGTTGATCTTCGTAACGAAGTTGACCAAGCAATCTTTGCAACAGAAAAAACAATCAAAGAAACTGAAGGTAAAGGCTTTGATACAGAACGTGACGCTGCTCAATCAGCTCTTGATGAATTGAAAGCAGCTCAAGAAGCTAACAACCTTGAAGATATGAAATCTAAACTTGAAGCTCTTAACGAAAAAGCTCAAGCACTTGCAGTGAAAATGTATGAACAAGCTGCTGCAGCACAACAAGCAGCACAAGGTGCTGAAGGTGCTCAATCAGCTGACTCATCTAAAAACAATGGTGACGACGTTGTAGACGGTGAATTCACTGAAAAATAATTTAGTCTTCTAGACAAATGACATTGGGTTGAAACTCAAAAGTTGAAAACATAAATCTAAATGCAGAGGTTGCAACCCAGCCTCTGCTTTTGGGTAGAATGCTGATTAATTTGGAGTTCAGAATGAAAAAAGTTGCTTGTGTGATTTACCCGAACTTTTCATTGTATGAAATAGTTGATTTGACCAGTAGCTTAGTATTGCAATATGGTATTAAAGTCGATTATATTTCTTCTAACAAAGAAAGTGTGATTTCTGAAGATGGTTTGATTTGTCAGGCGACAAAGGCATTTGATGAAGTTAATCTAGATGATTATTCGTGTGTTGTTTTACCAGGAATGTCAGATTTTACTTCTGCGTTGAAAGATAATACTTTGATTCAGTTTTTAAAACAACTAAAAGGGAAATCGATACTAGTTGCGGCTATATCGTCAGCGCCGATTCTATTATCGAAGGCTGGATTATTGGAGAATACTACTTTTACTGGTGGTATATGGCAAAATTTCTTCGGGTATTTTGACTTTCTTTCTAGAGAAAATTTCATTCCAAAGGCAATTCATCAGGATAAAAACATTGTTACAGCTATTGGTTTCGCACATCAGGAATTTGCTAAGAAAATATTAGCTAATTTAGGATTGTGTGATGATGTAGAATTGGTTGATAAGCCTTCAGAAAATTTGATTTTCAATATGTCAGACGAAGATTTTGCAGAATTTAAGTCTTGCTTTGAACATATTTGATGAGTTTCAAGAATCTAAATTTATAGCAGCATTTCAACATTGCCCTATGGCTGATTTTAAAGTGCTAAATTTTGTCAGAATAAGAAATAATTAAGGTATTTAATATGAACAATACAGAATTTTACGATCGTTTGGGTGTATCTAAAGACGCTTCGCAAGCTGAAATTAAAAAAGCATACCGCAAAATGTCTAAAAAATATCACCCAGATATTAATAAAGAACCTGGCGCAGAAGAAAAATATAAAGAAGTTCAAGAAGCTTACGAGACTCTAGGTGATGAGCAAAAACGTGCAGCTTACGACCAATACGGTCCTGCTGGAGCTAACGGTGGCTTTAACGGCGGAGCTGGTGGTTTTGGCGGTTTCGATGGAGCTGGCTTTGGTGGCTTTGAAGATATTTTCTCAAGTTTCTTTGGTGGTGGCGGAGGAATGCGCAATCCTAATGCGCCTCGCCAAGGTGATGACCTTCAATACCGTGTTAACTTGACATTCGAAGAAGCTGTCTTTGGTGTTGAAAAAGAAGTTGCTTACAACCGTGAATCAACATGTTCAACATGTTCAGGTTCAGGTGCAAAACCTGGAACTAGCCCTGTGACATGTAGTCGCTGTCATGGTTCAGGTGTGATTAATGTTGATACACAAACACCTCTTGGTATGATGCGTCGCCAAGTAACTTGTGACGTCTGTCATGGTACAGGTAAAGAAATCAAAGAGCCATGTCATACTTGTCACGGAACTGGACACGAAAAGAAAACACACAAAGTGTCTGTTAAAATTCCAGCAGGTGTTGAAACAGGTCAACAAATTCGCTTGCAAGGTCAAGGTGAAGCCGGCTTTAACGGTGGACCTTATGGTGACCTCTTTGTTATCATCAATGTTTTACCAAGTAATAAATTTGAACGTAATGGTTCAACAATTTACTACACAATGAATATCAGCTTTGTTCAAGCAGCTCTTGGTGACACTGTCGAAGTACCAACTGTCCATGGTGATGTTGAAATGACAATTCCAGCTGGTACTCAAACTGGTAAGACTTTCCGACTTCGTGGTAAAGGTGCTCCAAAATTACGTGGTGGCGGTCAAGGTGACCAACACGTTACTGTTAATATTGTGACACCAACAAAACTTAACGATGCACAAGTTGAAGCTCTTAAACAATTTGCGCAAGCCGGTGGCGACAAAGTTGGAAATCCTAAGAAAAAAGGTTTCTTCAACAAAGTTAAAGACGCCTTTGATGGTGAATAATTGAAAACTAAAAAGAGATTGGAATCTATTTTCCGGTCTCTTTTTTTATGAAGGGGAGATTATGAAAGAATACTTTATTGACGACCAAAATGCATATATGCGCTATCAAGATTTTCCAGGTGAAAGTAGTACAATTTTATTTATACATGGTTTAGGGTGTGCAGGGTCTTTTGACTACGGAGAAGTTGTTTCTCAGGAGTGTTTAAAAAATCATCGTTGCATACTTATTGATTTGTTGGGAGCAGGTTACAGTGATAAGCCGGAAGACTTTGATTATCGTGTCAGTTCTCATGCTGCTTATTTGAAATCTTTTGTTGAATCATTGGAATTAACAAATCTTACGATTTTTGGTCATAGCTTAGGTGGGCCAATTGCTATTGAGTTAGCTAACCTTTGTTTAGATAGAGTTGAGAAGTTAATTCTAAGTGAACCTAATCTAGATGTGAGCGTTTCTGGAAGTTCAAGTTTTGAAATTGCGACATATTCTGAGAAAGATTTTATTGATTTTGGATTTTCTAAGGTGTTAGAAGATAGTCAAATATCTGGAAATAATATGTGGGCAGCAACCTTAGCACAGTGGGCACCTTATGCTGTTTATCGACTATCAGTTAATGCTGTGCAAGGTGGAGAGCAATCTTGGCGTCAGTTATTGTATGGGCTGAAATTACCAAAGACAGTTATTTTTGGAAGAAATTCTTTACCAGATGCTGATTATGATAGCTTATCTGAGGCTAATATTCCCTTGGAAATTGTTGAAGAAGCAGGGCATTCAATGGCTTGGGAAAATCCTTCAGGACTTGCTAGAAGTATTGCTGCTTGTTTACAGGCTTAAAAAATTGAGACTGGACTCTGTTTTCCAATCTCTTTTTTTATGTTAAAATCTGTACGGGGACAGTCTGTTCTAAATTTTCTGGAAAGTCTCCTAGGAAGATGATAAAATACACACATGGTAAGATATAAAGCAACAATTTCTTATGACGGTAGACTTTTTGCTGGTTTTCAGCGTCAGCCGAGTGAACGTTCAGTTCAAGAAGAACTTGAAAAAACGTTACAAAGATTAAATAGCGGCAATCCTGTTAAAGTACATGGTGCTGGCCGTACGGATTCTGGTGTTCATGCTTATGGGCAAGTGGTTCATTTTGATTTACCACAATTGCGAGATGTGGAAAAATTACGTTTTGGTTTAGACACACAATCTCCAGAAGATATTGATGTTGTAAAAATTGAACAAGTCAGTGATGAGTTTCATTCTCGCTATAACAAGCACAGTAAAACTTATGAATTTTTAGTCGATGCTGGTCGTCCCAAAAATCCCATGATGCGTCACTATGCGACGCACTATCCATATCCTTTGGATTTGTCTTTGATGCAGGAAGCGATAAAGGATTTAGTTGGGACTCATGACTTTACGGGATTTACAGCTTCAGGGACTTCTGTAGAAAATAAAGTTCGTACGATTACGCGCGCAACGGTTACGATTGATGAAAAAACTGGCTTCTTTGTCTTTACTTTCAGTGGAAATGGTTTCCTTTATAAGCAGGTTCGTAATATGGTTGGAACTTTGCTGAAAATTGGGAATGGCCGTATGCCAGTTAGTCAGATTAGAACTGTTCTAGAGTCTAAAAATCGTGATTTAGCTGGTCCTACGGCAGCGGGAAATGGTCTTTATTTGAAGGAGATTATTTATGACGAATAAGTACGTTTTAGCGATTTCTGGGAATGACATTTTTAGTGGTGGTGGCCTTTATGCTGATTTGGCGACTTACACTACTAATCATTTACATGGTTTTTTAGCTGTCACTTGTTTAACAGCTTTAACAGATAAAGGTTTTGAGGTCTTTGCGACAGATGAGGCAATCTTTTCTCATCAATTAAATAGTCTCAAAGATGTTCCTTTTTCAGGGATTAAACTAGGTTTGCTACCAAACGTTAAAGTTGCTGATTTAGCGCTTGATTTTGTTAAAAAGCACACAGAAATTCCAGTGGTTTTAGACCCTGTTTTGGTTTGTAAAGAAAAACATGATGTTGAGGTTTCAGCTTTGCGTGATGAACTTTTGAAGTTTTTTCCTTATACCACAATTGTTACACCAAATTTGGTGGAAGCTGAGCTATTGACCCAAATGTCAATCAAATCTTTAGATGATATGAAAGCTGCTGCTAAATGTTTACATGAGTTAGGCGCTAAGAATGTTGTCATCAAAGGTGGCAATCGTTTGAGTGAGGAAAAGGCGATTGATGTCTTTTATGATGGTAAAGAAATTTCTATTTTTGAAACGCCTGTTCTTGATACGAATAATATTGGCGCTGGTTGTACTTTCGCATCAAGTATTGCAAGTCAAATTGTTTTAGGGAAATCTCCGAAAGAAGCTGTGGCATTGTCTAAGGACTTTGTTTTCCAAGCAATTCGTCATTCAGATCAATATGGGGTGAAACAAAATTATGAAGAAGACTAAGACACAAACGTTAACCCTCTTAGCTGTTTTGACTGCTTTAAGTGTGGTTCTAGCTTATATTCATATTCCAACACCGACAGGTTATTTAACACTTCTTGACGTTGGGATTTATTTCACGGCTTACTACTTAGGGGCAAAGTCTGGTGCTGTTGTTGGCGGTTTATCAGGATTTTTGATTGATCTATTGCTAGGTTATCCTCAATATATGCTTCATAGCTTGATTGCTCATGGCACTCAAGGTTATTTTGCGGGGTGGATTGGCAAAAAACGTTTTTTGGGACTTGTCTTATCTAGTATCGCTATGGTGGGTTGGTATTTCTTGGCAGCTCTACTTTTAGGGTATGGTTGGGGTGCAGCTTGGGCTAGCATTCCAGGGAATCTTTTACAAAACTTCTTTGGTATGTTAGTCGGTTATTTGGTTTATTACTTGGCTTATCGACGTTTTGAAAAGTAATTAAATTGGAGGCTTGAAATGAACTTAGAAGCATTAGCAAAACAAACACGAGCAATTGTTGTTGATATTATTGAACGATCTGCGATTAAAAAAGGACAAATTTTTGTGCTTGGTTTATCTTCTAGCGAGGTAGCAGGTGGTTTAATTGGTAAAAATAGCAGCGCTGAAATTGGTGAAGTGATTGTTAAAACAATTCTCGAAGAATTGAATGCGCGAGGAATTTACCTAGCTGTTCAGGGGTGTGAACATTTAAATCGTGCTTTAACAGTTGAACGTGAATTAGCTGAAAATAAAGATTTAGAGATTGTTAATGTTATCCCTAATTTACATGCTGGTGGTAGTGGACAAGTAGCTGCTTTTAAATTTATGCAAGACCCAGTTGAAGTTGAAGAAATTGTGGCACATGCTGGTTTAGATATTGGAGATACTTTTATTGGTATGCATGTGAAGCGCGTGCAAGTTCCACTAATTCCTATCCAACGTGAATTAGGCGGTGCTCATGTTACAGCGCTTGCTAGCCGACCAAAATTAATCGGTGGGGCGCGTGCAACTTATACAGCAGATCCTATTCGAAAATTTTAAAAAAAGAAAAGGTTGAAGTTAAGTGGCTTCAACCTTTTTGATACTTAAATTATTTGGTAAGAGTTGGGTTAGCGTACATTGTTGGCAAATGAATGTCATTTTCCAAAAGAGCTTCCTGGTAAAGACGATAAAAGTTTGAGTAGATGTAACTTTGTTTACCGTTTTGAACGAAAATGTCAATACGGAACACCAACTGAGCTGTGCTGTTAGTACGTGGTCCAAGAATTGTTGGACTACCAACGATTTCAGGGTAATTTTCTAATTGCTCTTGGTTAATTGTTTTAATAATATCTGAAACTTTTTCTAAGTCAGTATGAGCGTAGATTGGAATATCGATTTGTACACGCATATCACCACGTGATTTATTTGAAACGACTGTAATGTTACGATTGGGGATAAAGTGCAAAGTACCATCGAAACCACGAATCTGTGTGGTACGGATACCAACACTTGAGATATTTCCTTCAATCGAACCGATGACTACTGAATCTCCAACTTCAAATTGATTTTCCAGAAGTATGAAAAATCCATTGACAAGGTCAGTTAAAAATCCTTGTGCACCAAGTCCAAGTGCAACACCAGCAAGTCCGGCCCCGGCAAGTAGACTAGAAACGGGAACGCCTATAATACTTAGTACCCAATAGAGTAAGAAAAAGTAAATCGTGTAGCTCATGATATTATGCAAGAGCTTGATAATTGTTTTTTGACGAGCTTCTGTTTGACGAGAAAGGGTAATTGATTTTTCGATTGCGTGTTTAAAAATAAAGTTCGCAACACGTTTAGCAATCAAGAAGAAAACAAAGAGTAGAAGTAATGAAACAAGTTTAGAAAATATTTCTACAGCAATTTCTTCTACTTGAAGTTGCTCGATATATTTTGAGATAATGTTCATATCCTTAGTTTATTAAAAAAATGAATCTCAGGCAAGCTTTTGGTGTGATTCGATTGGAAAACTGGAAAGAATTGGCAACTAAATTGCCGGTGATTTTTGCACAAAAAACTTTAAAAAGCCCGTAAAATATGGTAAACTAAACTGTATATAAAATTTTAAGGAGAAATGACTTCATGTCTGTATCATTTGAAAACAAAGCTACTAACCGTGGCGTGATTACATTCACAATCGGTCAAGATAAAATCAAACCAGCTCTTGATCAAGCTTTCAACAAAGTTAAGAAAAATTTGAATGCACCTGGATTCCGTAAAGGTCACATGCCACGTGCCGTATTTAACCAACAATTTGGTGAAGAAGCTCTTTACGAAGATGCATTGAACGCACTTCTTCCAGAAGCATACCAAGCAGCAGTTGCAGAACTTAGCCTTGATGTTGTTGCTCAACCAAAAATTGACATCCAATCAATGGAAAAAGGTCAAGAATGGACATTGACTGCAGAAGTTGTTACAAAACCAGAAGTTAAACTTGGTGACTACAAAAACCTTGAAGTTTCAGTAGAAGCTTCTAAAGAAGTAACTGATGCTGAAGTTGACGAAAAAGTTGAACGCGAACGCAACAACCTTGCAGAACTTATCGTTAAAGAAGGTGCTGCAGAACTTGGTGATACTGTTGTTATCGACTTCGTTGGTTCAGTTGACGGTGTTGAATTCGACGGTGGTAAAGGTGAAAACTTCTCACTTGAACTTGGCTCAGGTCAATTTATCCCTGGTTTCGAAGACCAATTAGTTGGTTCTAAAGCAGGTGAAACTGTAGAAGTTAACGTAACATTCCCAGAAAACTACCAAGCTGAAGATCTTGCTGGTAAAGCTGCTAAATTCGTAACAACTGTTCACGAAGTTAAAGCTAAAGAAGTTCCAGCTCTTGACGACGAATTGGCTAAAGATATCGATGAAGAAGTTGAAACTCTTGACGAATTGAAAGCTAAATACCGTAAAGAACTTGAATCAGCTAAAGAAATCGCATTTGACGATGCTGTTGAAGGTGCTGCTCTTGAATTGGCTGTTGCTAACGCTGAAATCGTTGAATTGCCAGAAGAAATGGTTCACGATGAAGTTCACCGCGCTATGAACGAATTCATGGGTAACATGCAACGTCAAGGTATCTCTCCAGAAATGTACTTCCAATTGACTGGTACAACTGAAGAAGATCTTCACAAACAATACGAAGCTGACGCTGACAAACGTGTTAAAACTAACCTTGTTATCGAAGCTATCGCTAAAGCTGAAGGATTCGAAGCTTCTGATGAAGAAATCGAAAAAGAAATCAACGACCTTGCTTCAGAATACAACATGGAAGTTGAACAAGTACGTAACCTTCTTTCAGCAGATATGCTTAAACACGACATCGCTATGAAGAAAGCTGTTGAAGTCGTAACAAGCACTGCTAAAGTAAAATAATTTATCCTTAGATAAATAGTTATAAAGTCAGGTAATCAGTAGATTACTTGGCTTTTTATGCCCTTTATCAGAAATTCTTATAAATCTTTTGACGAATTGACAAAATTAGCGTAAAATAGAGAGTAACGAAAATTAAGATAATAGGGTTTTTGTGGCTGTTTGCTCACATCCTAAGATTAATAAGGAGAATTACCTTGGAATTAGAAGTATTTGCTGGACAAGAAAAAAGCGAACTCTCAATGATCGAAGTAGCTCGTGCTATTTTAGAAGAACGCGGACGTGATCATGAGATGTATTTCAGCGATCTTGTAAATGATATTCAAAACTACCTCGAAAAATCAGACGCAGACATTCGTGAAGCTTTACCATATTTTTACTCTGCATTGAACGTTGACGGAAGCTTTATTCCACTTGGCGATAACAAATGGGGACTTCGTTCATGGTATGCTATCGATGAAATCGACGAAGAAATCATCACACTTGAAGATGACGAAAATGGTGCACCAAAACGCAAACGTAAACGCGTTAATGCCTTTATGGATGGTGATGAAGACGCTATTGATTATTCAGATGATGATCCAGAAGACGATGATTACTCTGCTAAATCTTCAGACATGGAATACGATGATGAAAATCCAGATGACGAAAAATCTGAAGTTGAATCATACGATTCAGAAATCAACGAAATCATCCCAGATGATGACTTGGATGAAGACGTTGATATCAACGAAGAAGATGATGAAGATGATGATTTAGACGAAGAATAATCGTTTCAAGCGCCGAAATTTAAATTAAAAAAACTTATTCATATCATTTGACAAAAGTCTCAGGATAGTTTATAGTATTATTCGGGCACCTCTTTTTTAGAGGTCGGAGAAAAGCTCCCTAACTTTTTAGGGAGCTATTTTTGTTTTCCTAAAAGTAAATGGCCATTTGCTTTTTTTCATTTATCGAATAATTTTGTTAATTATTTGATTTTCTTTCGCTTTCAATTTTTCAAGCACTTATCGTTTGCTATCATTTTTTATTTTAAAGGAGTTTTATTTAATGACTAAGTATATTTTTGTTACTGGTGGTGTTGTTTCTTCTATCGGTAAGGGAATCGTTGCTGCAAGTCTTGGTCGTCTTTTGAAAAATCGTGGTCTTAAAGTGACTATCCAAAAATTTGACCCATACATTAACATTGACCCAGGTACAATGAGTCCTTATCAACACGGTGAAGTTTATGTAACAGACGATGGTGCTGAAACTGATCTTGACCTTGGTCACTATGAACGTTTCATCGACATTAACTTAAATAAATATTCTAACGTTACAACTGGTAAAATCTACAGTGAAGTTCTTCGTAAAGAACGTAAAGGTGAATACCTTGGAGCAACTGTCCAAGTTATTCCACATATCACTGACGCATTGAAAGAAAAAATCAAACGTGCTGCAACAACTACTGACTCTGATGTTATCATCACAGAGGTTGGTGGTACAGTTGGTGATATCGAAAGTCTTCCATTCCTTGAAGCGCTTCGCCAAATGAAAGCAGATGTTGGTGCTGATAACGTTATGTACATCCACACAACACTTCTTCCATATCTTAAAGCTGCTGGTGAAATGAAAACTAAACCAACACAACACTCAGTTAAAGAATTGCGTGGACTTGGTATTCAACCAAATATGTTGGTTATCCGTACTGAAAAACCAGCTGGCCAAGGCATTAAAAATAAATTGGCGCAATTCTGTGACGTTGCTCCAGAAGCTGTTATTGAGTCACTTGATGTGGATCACATTTACCAAATTCCACTTAACATGCAAGCTCAAAACATGGACCAAATCGTTTGTGATCACTTGAAACTTGATGTACCAAAAGCTGATATGTCAGAATGGTCTGCAATGGTTGATAAGATCATGAACCTTAAGAAATCAACTAAAATTGCCCTTGTTGGTAAATACGTTGAATTGCCAGATGCTTACCTTTCAGTTGTTGAAGCACTTAAACACTCAGGTTATGTTAACGATACAGCTATTGATCTTAAATGGGTTAACGCTAACGATCTTACTGCTGATAACGTTGAAGAAATGCTTGGTGATGCTGATGGTATCATCGTACCTGGTGGATTTGGTCAACGTGGTACAGAAGGTAAAATCGAAGCTATCCGTTATGCACGTGAAAAAGATGTTCCTATGCTTGGTATCTGTCTTGGTATGCAATTAACATGTGTGGAATTTGCTCGTCACGTTTTGAATATGGAAGGAGCAAACTCAGCTGAGCTTGATCCAGATACTAAATACCCAATCATCGACATCATGCGTGATCAAATCGATATTGAAGACATGGGTGGAACACTTCGTCTTGGACTTTACCCATGTAAATTGAAACCAGGTTCACGTGCTGCACAAGCTTACAACAACCAAGAAGTTGTGCAACGTCGTCACCGTCACCGTTACGAATTTAATACTAAATTCCGTGAACAATTTGAAGCTGCTGGATTCGTCTTCTCAGGTGTATCACCAGATAACCGTTTGATGGAAGTTGTTGAATTGCCAGAGAAAAAATTCTTCGTGGCTGCTCAATATCACCCAGAACTTCAAAGCCGTCCAAACCGTCCAGAAGAACTTTACACAGCCTTCGTCACAGCGGCAATTGAAAATAGTAAATAATAGTAGAAATTACTAAATAATATACACCCTTCTAACCACTTCTAAGGTTTAGAGGGTGTTTTTTATTTAATGTTATTGTTACATTAGAAGTCTTCCCTTTTCAAGAAAAAATAGTATAATAGTGAGCATGAGAAAATTAAGAATAAGGAAACGTAGTATTTTGTTATGGATAATTGCTCTGGTGTTTGTAGCAAGTGTTGGAGCAAGTTTTTATTTCTTCCATGTTGCACAAATTCGCGAGGAAAAATCTTTTATTAACAATAAACCACGTCCAAAAGATAGTAGTCTATACACTTACGAACAAAGTTTTGATCAGTTAACAAAAGAAACGCGATGGATGACTAATCAAGGATTAAAGCAAGATGCTTGGTATGTTCCAGCAGCAACTGAAACAAATAAAACAGCAATTGTTGTTCACGGCTTTACAAGCGCAAAAGAAGATATGAAACCTTATGCCTGGATGTTTCATGAACTAGGTTACAATGTCCTTATGCCAGATAATATGTCCCATGGCGACAGTGAAGGTCAAATCATCGGGTACGGATGGAATGATCGTCTAAATATTGTAAAATGGGCGCAGTTATTGGTTGAAGAAAATTCTGATAGTCAAATTACGTTATTTGGAGTTTCTATGGGTGGAGCTTCTGTTATGATGGCTTCAGGTGAGGAAAACTTACCAAAACAGGTAGTTAATATTATTGAAGACTGCGGCTATAGTAGTGTTTGGGATGAGTTGAAATATCAAGCAAAAGCAATGTATAATTTGCCAGCCTTTCCAATTCTTTATGAAGTTTCTGCAGTATCAAAAGTTAGAGCAGGCTTTTCTTATGGGCAAGCAAGTTGTGTTAACCAATTAAAAAATAATACGCGACCAATTCTTTTTATCCACGGAAGTGAAGATTACTTTGTACCAACAAGTATGGTTTACAAAAACTATCGTGCAACAAAAGGCTATAAAGACCTTTATATAGCTAAAGGTGCTGCGCATGCCAAATCGTTTGAAAGTGATCCTAAAACATACATTGAAACAATTTCAGCTTTTTTGCAAAAAAATTGAAAAATAGTGTTGACAGGAATGTGAATAGCTGATATAATTTTATATGTTGTTAAGGAACAGCGGAAATGGCGGAATTGGCAGACGCGCAGGACTAAGGATCCTGTGATCGCTTTAGATCGTGAGGGTTCAAGTCCCTCTTTCCGCAGAGTAGACAAGCCAGAGAGTGCTTGTCTTTTTTTGTGCCTGTAAAATTATAGGTGAAAGCAATAAATGAAAGCTTTGAGAATATATGAAAATATTTTCTTTTTTACGCTGCTTTTTTCACAGAAAATTAGTCAAATTGTAAGTAAAGCTAGCAATCTTTTTTAATTTGTGATAGAATGTACATATAAAAAGGGTATATCCCAAAAAATAAATAGGAGGCCTATATAATGGCAATCGTTTCAGCGGAAAAATTTATCAAAGCTGCCCGTGAAAACGGATATGCGGTTGGTGGATTTAACACAAACAACCTTGAATGGACTCAAGCAATCTTGCGTGCAGCAGAAGCTAAAAAAGCTCCAATTCTTATCCAAACTTCTATGGGTGCTGCAAAATACATGGGTGGTTACAAACTTTGTAAAACACTTATCGAAAACCTTGTAGAATCAATGGGTATCACTGTACCAGTTGCTATTCACCTTGATCACGGTCACTTTGAAGATGCATTGGAATGTATCGAAGTTGGTTACACTTCAGTTATGTTCGACGGTTCACACCTTCCACTTGAAGAAAACCTTGAAAAAGCTAAAGAAGTTGTAGCTAAAGCTCACGCTAAAGGCGTTTCAGTTGAAGCTGAAGTTGGTACTATCGGTGGTGAAGAAGACGGTATCGTTGGTGACGGCGAACTTGCTCCAATCGAAGATGCTAAAGCTATGGTTGCTACAGGAATCGACTTCCTTGCAGCAGGTATCGGTAACATCCACGGTCCATACCCAGCAAACTGGAAAGGTCTTCACCTTGATCACCTTGAAAAATTAACTGCTGCTGTTCCAGGATTCCCAATCGTATTGCACGGTGGATCAGGTATCCCTGACGATCAAATTCAAGCAGCTATCAAACTTGGTGTAGCTAAAGTTAACGTTAACACTGAATGCCAAATCGCATTCGCTAAAGCTACTCGTAAATTTGTTGCTGAATACGAAGCAAACGAAGAAGAATACGATAAGAAAAAACTCTTCGACCCACGTAAATTCTTGAAACCAGGTTTCGAAGCTATTACTGAAGCTGTTGAAGAACGTATCGACGTATTTGGTTCAGCTAACAAAGCTTAATCAGACTTCGTTTCGTTGAAAAAACTTCCCTTTTGGGAAGTTTTTTTGTGCTCTCGATACATTTTATAGGAGAATTAACTCTTTTGTTGACATTTTTTTAGTGAGTGCTATAATGAACCTGTTAGCCGATTTAGCTCAGTCGGTAGAGCAACGCACTCGTAACGCGTAGGTCGTAGGTTCAATTCCTGCAATCGGCAGAAGAGGTAAAAAAGTCCCGATGGGGCTTTTTATTTTTGGAAAATAGAGAGCTTTTTCTAAAAATATTTTAATGATTATTGGCTAAAAAGCTTGCTAAAATATGGTCAATATGTTATCATTTTATGGTATGTGGTGTAAAACACCTATAATCTAAGTAGGAGGACGCAGATAAAATGGCTAAAGTTTGTTATTTCACAGGTCGTAAGACTGTATCAGGAAACAACCGTTCACACGCAATGAACAAAACAAAACGTGCAGTTAAACCAAATCTTCAAAAAGTTACTATTCTTGTAGATGGAAAACCTAAAAAAGTTTGGGCATCAGCTCGTGCGCTTAAATCTGGTAAAGTTGAACGCGTATAAAATAAAAGCCGAAAGGCTTTTTTCTTTGTTTTGTAGCCGGTAATTTTCCATAATTTTTTACAATACGGCTAATATATGGTAAAATAAACTGATAAAAACTTTTGAGGTAGTAAATATGACTGTGAAAATTAATACAAAAGATGGCCAAATTGAGTTATCTGACGACGTAATTGCAACTGTTGTTGGTGGTTCAGCAACAGAAATTTTTGGTGTTGTTGGTATGGCAAGTAAGAGTGCTCTTAAGGATAATTTTCAAGCGCTTCTGCGTAAAGAAAACTACGCAAAAGGTGTTGTTGTCAAATCAACAGAAAGTGGTATTTCAGTCGATGTTTACACTGTAATGTCATATGGTGTTAAAATTTCTGAGGTATCAAAAAACATTCAAGAACGTGTCAAGTTCAACCTCGAAAATCAACTTGGCCTTTCAGCAGACATGGTGAATGTTTACGTACAAAATATTAAAGTTGTAGGAGAAGATTAGTGTCAAATATTACAACAAGTTTATTCCAAGAAATGGTTCAAGCTGCTAGCACCCGTCTTGGAAATCAAGCAGAATATGTAAACTCCCTTAACGTTTTCCCTGTACCAGATGGTGATACAGGAACTAACATGGGAATGACAATTGAAAATGGTGCCAAAGAAGTTGCAGATAAACCTGCATCTACTGTTGGAGAAGTTGGACAAATCCTTTCAAAAGGTCTTTTGATGGGAGCACGTGGTAACTCAGGTGTTATTACATCTCAATTATTCCGTGGATTTAGTCAAGCAATCAAAGATAAAGAAGAATTGACTGGTAAAGATCTTGCTCATGCTTTCCAATCAGGTGTTGAAGTAGCCTATAAAGCTGTTATGAAACCTGTAGAAGGTACTATTTTGACTGTTTCTCGTGGTGCTGCTACAGCTGCGCTTAAAAAAGCTGAAGAAACTGATGATGCTGTTGAAGTTATGCGCGCAGCACTTGATGGAGCTAAAGGCGCATTGGCTAAAACACCAGAAATGCTTCCTGTTTTGAAAGAAGTTGGTGTTGTTGATTCAGGTGGTCAAGGTTTGGTCTTCATCTATGAAGGTTTCTTGGCTGCATTGACTGGTGAATACATTGCTTCTGAAGACTTTAAAGCAACTCCAGCAGTTATGACTGAAATGATTAACGCTGAACACCACAAATCAGTAGCAGAACACGTTGCAACTGAAGATATCAAGTATGGTTACTGTACAGAAATCATGGTTGCTCTTAAACAAGGTCCTACTTACGTTAAAGAATTCAACTATGAAGAGTTCCAAGGCTTTTTGAGTGGTTTAGGTGATTCTCTTATCTTAGTAAACGATGATGAAATTGCTAAAGTTCACGTCCACACAGAAGATCCAGGTCTTGTCCTTCAAGAAGGTCTTAAGTATGGTGCTCTTAAAAAAGTTAAAGTTGATAACATGCGTAACCAACACGATGCTGTTCTTGAGAAAACTCAAGCAGCACCTGTTAGCCAAGAAGAAAAAGACTTCGCTATCGTGGCAGTATGTGCTGGTGACGGATTAGCTGATATCTTTAAGTCACAAGGTGTTGACTACGTTATCTCAGGTGGTCAAACAATGAACCCATCTACAGAAGATATTGTTAAAGCAATTGATGCTGTTAACGCTAAAAATGTTATCATCTTGCCAAATAACAAAAATATCTTTATGGCTGCACAATCAGCAGCAGAAGTGTCTGAAGTTCCAGCCGCAGTTGTTGAAACACGTACTGTACCTCAAGGATTTACAAGTTTGTTAGCTTTCAACCCAACACAATCATTGGAAGAAAATGTTAAAGCTATGACGGCTAGCCTTTCTGATGTTGTTAGTGGTAGTGTGACACTTGCTGTTCGTGATACTTCTATCGACGGTCTTGAAATCCACAAAGATGACAACCTTGGTATGGTTGATGGTAAAATCGTGGTTTCAAACCCTGATATGACAGCTACTTTGAAAGAAACATTCGCGAAAATGATCGATGAAGATAGCGAAATTATCACTATCTATGTTGGTGAAGAAGGAAGTCAAGAATTGGCTGAAGAAATGGCTGATTACCTTGAATCAACTTACGAAGATGTTGAAGTTGAAATTCACGACGGTAAACAACCAGTTTATCCATACTTGATGAGTGTTGAATAATATAGTATTTAATAAAAGATAAAAGAAAGCATTTCGGTGCTTTCTTTTTTTGTGTTTTTGAAATATTCATATTTGAAAAAAACTGTAGATATAGTTTTACTGTGTTATGATTATTGAAAGAAGTTGAGGTAGTAAAATTGAAATTAAAGCAGATAAAAAGTAGTTCTAAAAGGTAGCTAAGTGAATTGAATAATTTCTTTGATGATTCATAGTCAAGAGTATATTCTGAACTACTAAAAATTGAGTCAGATGAACAGACGAATTTTTAATTTGATTAATAGAATAAATATAGGAAATTTATGCGATATTTTTTTAAAAATAATAAACTTTTTTCACGTTTAGTGGGCATAAACTTGCTTTCAAAAGTTGGGGATAGATTATTTTATACAGCTATGTTAACTATAGCAGCTTCCTTGAAAGATGCTAGTTTAGCTGTTATGGTTGTGTCAGCTTCAGAAACTCTTCCAATTTTGATTAGTCTATTTTTAGGTCCTATTGCTGATAAGCAAGAACAGAAATTGCGTCAGTTAGTATCAAGTTCACTTTTTAGAGTATTGATGTACCTTGGTATTGCTTTTATTTTTAGATACCCACCGACCGTAATGTTAATTTTTTTAGCAGCGTTTTTTAATCTGTTATCAGATGTTAGCGGAAATTATTCAACGGCGTTATTCTCACCTTTTACCAAGACTTTGGTAAAACCAGAAAATATGCAGGAGGCACAAGGACTTGTTAGTTTAGGAACGCAACTTGTAACGATTTTATCTACTTTTATTGGTGCTTCTTTGTTATTAGTTTTTAGTGAATCTTCTTTGGCTGCGACAAATGCTATAGTTTTTTTAATAGTTGCTATATTTTATTGGATGATTCATCCACAACTTAAGATGTACGAGAGCAATATGACGATCTCCAAGGAAAAAAATGCTTTTCGGGTTGTTAAGGAGAATTTTAAATCATTTTTGACTGACCATGTATTTTTTATCAATTTGGTTCAGTTAGCAATGTTAAATGGTTTTTTTGGTGGTTTAACACCATTATTTGCCTTATTTATCAAAGAAAATTGTGAGCTTGCAACTCTAAGTAAGCCTTTAAAGATTTCAATTTTGTCGGGAATCATCACATTTTTTATGATTATAGGAAATGGTTTAGCAAATAAGATATTCAAAAAGCAATCTATTTTTATTATTAATATCTTGGCTGATTTAGCGATTTTATTAGTTGGACTTGGGTTTGTAATGAATAGTATTTGGATAATTTGGGGTGGAAATGCTTTTCTTGCTTTTTTATTAGGTATAGTTTCGCCTCGCTTTTCAGCGGATGTTGTGAATCGATATCCTGTTGAAAGAATTGGAGGGATAGTGACTAGCGTTAACTCTCTTTTAGTATTAGCTCCTCCAGTTACAAGTTTAATATTTCCAACTCTATCAACTATTAATATTCACCTAGCTTATATTGGATTATTGGCATATGCTGTTTTACTTATTTTATTTAGTATGTTTATTTATAAAAAGAAGTCTTAACATTTCAAGACTTCTTTTTATAAAGTAATAATTGAAGATTTTCTTCAAGAAAATCTGCTATTTCTATGTAACCAAAATTTTTAAGGGAAAAAATATAGTTTTCTAAGTTTTTGATATTATTTTCTCCTTCTTGGTAATTAAGCACCATTCTTAGAAACATAAGAATAGTTTTTACAAACATATCTTGAGAGTCTAATAATTTTTCAAGCTGGATAATGAAGTAATTAGCGTCACAGAATAATTGTCTTTCTAGTAGTGTAAAAATAATATTTAAATGTACGAGCTGTGCTCGATGTCTGTTGTTTGGAGTGGATAAATAAATAGATTCTCTCTTAGTGAATGCTTTAGCAAGAAAGATAAGATCTTCATCCGATAAGATTTGTAAAGTGTTACCAAAGATAAAGAGTTCATACTCTGTCCATTCTTCGATACTATAAAGATAAGTTGTGATTAATTCTGCGTCTTTTTTTGATATGAAGTAATCTTGGTTTAAATTGTGAATAGCACAGTGGATAACTAATTTATTGAGCTGATTGTAGGTATCATTTGATTCAGTAAATTTATCATATGTGTATAAGATATTTTCAAGTCCTTTGATATCTTTTTTAGAATGATATTTTGCAACTTTTTGAGCAAGTTTAAAGAATGAAGAAGATTCATATTGGTGATAAGCTTGTTCAAACTCAGCTAAACTCATGTGTATCGCAGAAATAGCAATTAATAATTTATCAGCTGACAGCATGGTTTGACCATTCTCAAATTTTGATAACTGTGATTGTGAGAGATGTTCATTAGCAATATCTTTCATTTTTAAGCCTCTAGCTAATCTAAGATCACGAAATAGTTCTCCCAATTCAAAGTTATTTAACTGACTCAATATTATCTCCTTACACTTATGACTTCATATTTATTTATATTTTAGCAGAAAAAAATCTTTTCTCCAAGGAATGTTGATATATCAATATTCAATAGAAAGAAAATTGTTAACTAACAAAATTTTCTGAAAATTATCTTGACTTTATTTTATAAAGTGTTAACATGGAGTGTAAGATTTAATTGATAGGAGAAAACAGATGAGAAGTGACATGATTAAGGTA
>NZ_DGTE01000017.1:0-15435 GCF_002393675.1 Streptococcus sp. UBA4344 | reverse complement strand
ATCTTCCGTTTCACTCAAGCAGGTTCTGAAGTATCAGCCCTTCTTGGTCGTATGCCATCAGCCGTTGGTTACCAACCAACATTGGCAACTGAAATGGGTCAATTGCAAGAACGTATCACATCAACTAAAAAAGGTTCTGTTACATCAATCCAAGCCATCTATGTGCCAGCCGATGACTATACTGACCCAGCGCCAGCTACAGCATTCGCTCACCTGGATTCAACAACTAACCTTGAACGTAAATTGACTCAAATGGGTATCTACCCAGCCGTTGACCCTCTTGCTTCAAGTTCACGTGCCCTTGCACCAGAAATTGTTGGTCAAGAACACTATGAAGTAGCAACAGAAGTTCAACGTGTTCTTCAACGTTACCGTGAATTGCAAGATATTATTGCCATCCTTGGTATGGATGAATTGTCAGACGAAGAAAAAACATTGGTTGGACGTGCTCGTCGTATCCAATTCTTCTTGTCACAAAACTTCAACGTTGCTGAACAATTTACAGGTATGCCTGGTTCATACGTACCAGTTGCTGAAACTGTTCGTGGCTTTAAAGAAATCTTGGAAGGTAAATATGATGATCTTCCAGAAGATGCTTTCCGTAACGTAGGTCCAATCGAGGATGTAGTTGAAAAAGCTAAGAAAATGAATTACTAATGAGGTGATACCATGACATTTATGACTGTTCAGGTAGTAACACCAGATGGTATTCGCTATGATCACCATGCTAATTTTATTTCAGTAAAAACACCGGATGGTGAGATGGGGATTTTGCCAGAACACATTAACCTTATTGCTCCGCTAACAGTTCACGAAATGAAAATCCGTCGTACAGATGATGACAATCACGTGGATTGGGTAGCTATCAACGGTGGTATTATTGAGATTAAAGACAATCTTGTGACAATTGTTGCAGATTCTGCAGAACGTGAACGCGATATCGATGTTAGCCGTGCAGAACGTGCTAAACTTCGTGCAGAACGTAAATTGGAACAAGCTCAAAGTACTCACGATATCGACGAAGTACGTCGTGCACAAGTTGCACTTCGCCGTGCTTTGAACCGTATCAGTGTTGGTAACAAATAAACATAAAAAGTCTGAGATTTGATTTCAGACTTTTTTGTTTTGTAACTAGTTATTTTGATGTTTTTTGATGATAGTTTGCTGAAGAAGTTTTAGACTTGTTAACTTTTTTGTTGTCAAAAATGAAATCTGATATAATAGTCTTATGGAAATTTTAAATAGTTCAGTGACTTTAATTAGTCATCTTGTTTTTATTGCGATGACGCATCAAATTCTTCGTCAGTTATTTGATTGGTCAAAACTTATTAAGAATACACCTGAAAATATTGGTCGACTCAAAGTATTTATTCTCTTAGTGAGTATTGCGATTGGTTATATGGTCAGCCATTTTATTTTAGAAATTATTACTGTAAGTCAGAGTTTTTTCTTTGGTTTTCAATAAAAGCAATAATTGATAAACTATGATATAATTTTGATATTATAATATAAGAATGGAGTTCATTTTGGATAAAATTATTATTGAAGGCGGTAATACACGCCTAGAAGGAGAAGTAATCATTGAAGGAGCTAAGAATGCGGTTCTTCCTCTTCTTGCAGCGACAATTTTACCGAAGGAAGGAAAAACAGTTTTAACCAATGTTCCAATCCTTTCAGATGTCTTTACGATGAATAATGTTGTCCGTGGTTTAGATATTCAAGTCGATTTTGATGAAGCTAACAATACTATTGAAGTTGATGCTTCTGGAGATATTTTGGATATTGCCCCATATGAATATGTTAGCAAGATGCGTGCTTCAATCGTTGTTTTAGGACCAATTTTAGCGCGTAAAGGTCATGCCAAAGTTTCAATGCCTGGTGGTTGCACTATTGGAAGTCGTCCAATCGACCTTCACCTTAAAGGTTTGGAAGCTATGGGGGCAAAAATCACACAAGCTGGTGGTGATATTACAGCCACAGTTGATGGCAAACTTAAAGGGACAACAATTTATATGGATTTCCCATCAGTTGGTGCGACACAAAACTTGATGATGGCAGCAACTTTGGCAGATGGTGTGACCGTTATTGAAAATGTTGCACGTGAACCAGAAATTGTTGATTTGGCAATGTTGCTTAACAAGATGGGAGCTATTGTCAAAGGTGCCGGTACTGAAACCCTAACAATTACTGGTGTTGATAGTCTTCACGGTGTTGAACACGATGTGGTTCAAGACCGTATCGAAGCTGGGACATTTATGGTAGCAGCAGCGATGACATCAGGAAATGTTCTTGTTAGAGATGCAATCTGGGAACACAATCGTCCTTTGATTTCTAAATTGATTGAAATGGGTGTTACGGTTATTGATGAACCTGAAGGAATCCGTGTAATTGCTGATACGGCAAAATTAAAACCAGTGACGGTTAAAACACTTCCTCACCCAGGATTCCCTACAGATATGCAAGCTCAATTTACAGCTTTGATGGCAGTTGTTAATGGTGAGTCAACAATGATTGAAACTGTTTTTGAGAATCGTTTCCAACATTTGGAAGAAATGCGTCGTATGGGATTGCAATCAGAAATTATGCGTGATACAGCAATGATTCACGGTGGTTATGAATTGCAAGGTGCGCCTGTGATGTCAACAGACCTTCGTGCAAGTGCAGCTTTAATTTTAACAGGAATGGTTGCTAAAGGAACAACAACGGTTGGTCGTTTGAATCACCTTGATCGTGGTTACTACAAATTCCATGAAAAATTAGCTAAACTCGGAGCAAATATTAAACGTGTAAGTGAGGCGTAAAAATGACAAGTGGCTGGAAATACGTAGCAAAACAATTAGGATTAGTTCTAGTGGTTGCTCTTTTGGCTTGTTTATTCTTAGCAATTGGCTTGATAGTTGGGTATGGCGTCATCGGTGATGGTAAAAATCCACTTTCTATTTTATCGCTTGATAAATGGCAATCCATTATTGGTAAGTTTACAGGGCAATAAGATATAGTATTTTAGAGCAGCTTTATGGCACCTTTGAAGGTGTGTGAATATCGAAGTGGGATAATCGACTTTATGATTTTGATAAAGCACGATGTTCCACTTTTTTGGTGAAAGGATTTTATGGCAAAAAAATCAAAACTGTCTAAACAGACGAAATCATTTATTTCTTTAATCGTTTTATTAATTAGTATTGGCGCTGGTTGGCTGACAACATCGGATTCAAGTGATCCAGTTAATCAGCTGGTTTCCATGATTACAGGCGAATCAGCTACAAAAGTATCATCAAATCATTCTAGTTCGAATCAAGCAACGCCAAGTCAAGAATTGGCTGAAACAGTTTTGACAGATAATGTTAAAGCTCAGCTTGGTTCAAATTTAGAATGGAATGGGGCAGGTGCTTATTTAGTTAATGGAAACAAAACGTCTTTGAATGCAAGAGTATCAAGTAAGCCTTATGCCAATAATAAGACAAAACTTGTTCAAGGGCAGACAGTTCCGACCGTCGCAAATGCTTTATTAAGCAAGTCAACACGACAATATCGTAGCCGTGAGGAAACTGGGAATGGCTCAACGTCTTGGACACCAGCAGGCTGGCATCAAGTGCAAAATCTTTCAGGAACATACAGTCATGCAGTAGATCGTGGTCATTTGCTTGGCTATGCTTTAGTTGGAGGATTAAAAGGTTTTGATGCTTCAACAAGTAATCCTGATAATGTCGCCACACAAACAGCTTGGGCAAATGAAGCGAGTTCAGAAGATTCAACAGGTCAAAACTATTATGAAGGTCTTGTCAGAAGAGCACTTGATCAGAATAAGCGTGTTCGCTACCGTGTGACATTAATCTATGATGGAGACAATATTCTCTCAAGTGGAACGCATTTGGAAGCCAAGTCATCTGATGGTAGTTTAGAGTTTAATGTCTTTATTCCAAATGTGCAAAGTGGCTTAACCATTGATTACTATTCAGGTCAGATTAGTGTGAATTAGTCAGTGATATTCAACCTTGTCAAATGACAAAAAATTTGCTAGAATGGGTTGTAAATTGAATAGTGTCTTATGAGACTAGTAACCTTATGGCAGTTTAACAGGGAATGGAAGTCGTGACTGGAAGCTTCCTAGATGAAAGTTTGGCGAATTCACTCATGTTAAAGACGATGAATTAAGGTCTGCTAGTCAGATAAAAAACGGATGGTACCGCGTGTCAACGCTCCGCTATAGGAGTGTGGCACGCTTTTTTCGTTTAAAAACATTAGGGTTTTACCCAAGGAAGGAATTTTAATGGATTTACAAGCGCAGTTAGAGGAATTGAAATCATCTACGCAAGCTAAATTAGCTGAAATGCGTGGAAACAATGCAAAAGAACTTCAAGAATTACGTGTGCAAGTTCTTGGTAAAAAAGGATCATTGACAGAATTGTTGAAAGGTTTGAAAGATCTTTCTAAAGAAATGCGTCCAGTTGTCGGAAAACAAGTTAACGAAGTGCGTGATGTTTTGACAAAAGCTTTCGAAGAACAAGCTAAAATTGTTGAAGCTGCTAAAATCAAAGCACAATTGGAATCAGAAAGCTTGGATGTCACTCTTCCAGGACGTCAAGTAAACCTTGGTAACCGCCATGTATTGACACAAACAAGCGAAGAAATTGAAGATATTTTCCTTGGTATGGGATTCCAAGTTGTTGATGGTTATGAAGTTGAATCTGACTACTACAACTTTGAACGCATGAACTTGCCAAAAGACCACCCAGCACGCGATATGCAAGATACTTTCTACATTACTGAAGAAATCTTGCTTCGTACTCACACAAGTCCAGTACAAGCACGTACACTTGATAAACACGACTTTTCTAAAGGTCCTTTGAAAATGATCTCACCAGGACGTGTTTTCCGTCGTGACACAGATGATGCGACTCACAGCCACCAATTCCACCAAATTGAAGGTCTTGTTGTTGGTGAAAACATTTCTATGGGTGACCTTAAAGGAACACTTGAAATGATCATCAAAAAAATGTTTGGTGAAGATCGTAAAATCCGTCTTCGTCCATCATACTTCCCATTCACTGAACCATCAGTAGAAGTTGACGTTTCATGCTTCAAATGTGGTGGTAAAGGATGTAACGTATGTAAGAAAACTGGTTGGATTGAAATCCTTGGTGCCGGTATGGTACACCCACGTGTCTTGGAAATGTCTGGCGTTGACTCAGAAAAATATTCTGGCTTTGCTTTTGGTCTTGGTCAAGAACGTATTGCAATGCTTCGTTATGGTATCAATGATATCCGTGGCTTCTATCAAGGCGATGTCCGTTTCTCAGATCAATTTAAATAATAACTGATTAATGAAAAACGCTTGGAGGAAAGATATGTCAGAAATAAAAGTTGAAAAAGTAACTTTGGATAAATTAGCAATCTTACGAGAACTTAGTATCCAGACTTTCCGCGAAACCTTTGCTTTTGATAATACCGAAGAAGAACTTCAACAGTTTTTCAATGACAATTACACTTTAGAGCAACTTGAAAAAGAAGTTACAGATTCAGAATCTGATGTTCGATTTGTCTTAGTTGATGGGCGTGAGGTTGGTTTTTTGAAGGTCAATTGGGGCGCTGCACAGACAGAACACAAACTTGATAATGCTTTTGAAATTCAACGCATCTATATTCTTAGCGAGTGTCAAGGGCTCGGATTAGGCAAGAAATTATTTGAGCTTGCGCTTGATATGGCTAAAGCAGGTGGATTTGATTGGGCTTGGTTAGGTGTTTGGGAAGGCAATGTTAAGGCTCAAGGGTTTTACCGCAAGTATGGTTTTGAAAAATTTTCAGAACACTCTTTTAAAGTTGGCGATAAAGTAGATACAGATTGGCTTTTGAGAAAAGCATTAAAAGAATAACAGTAGAAAGGGATAAAGAAGCTTGCCTGTCAAAGGTATTTTGACTGCGAAAAGCTTTTAACACATTATTATGTTAGTAAGTTATAAATGGTTAAAAGAGCTTGTTGATGTTGATGTTACAACACATGAGCTTTCTGAAAAAATGTCAACAACAGGGATTGAGGTTGAAGGAGTTTCAACACCATCTGAAGGTTTGACAAAATTGGTTGTTGGTCACGTTGTTTCTTGTGAAGATGTTCCAGAAACTCATTTGCACCTTTGCCAAGTCGATACTGGTGATGAAGAATTGCGTCAAATCGTCTGTGGTGCTCCAAACGTGACTGCAGGTATTAAAGTTATCGTTGCAGTTCCAGGTGCACGTATTGCTGACAACTACAAAATTAAAAAAGGTAAAATCCGCGGTATGGAATCACTTGGTATGATTTGCTCACTCCAAGAATTGGGATTGCCAGAATCAATCATTCCAAAAGAATTCTCAGATGGTATTCAAATCTTGCCAGAAGATGCTAAACCAGGTGACAGCATTTTCCCATACCTTGATTTGGATGACGAAATCGTTGAATTGTCAATCACACCAAACCGTGCAGATGCTCTTTCAATGCGTGGGGTTGCTCATGAAGTAGCAGCTATTTACGGTAAAGAAGTTCATTTCCCAGAAAAAGAACTTAAAGAAGTTTCTAAAGCTGCTAAAGATGTTATCGATGTTGCTATCGAATCTGATAAAGTATTAACTTACAAAGCACGTGTTGTTGAAAATGTGACTGTTAAACCAAGTCCACAATGGTTGCAAAACCTTTTGATGAATGCTGGTATCCGTCCAATCAACAACGTTGTCGACGTGACAAACTATGTCTTGTTGTACTTTGGTCAACCAATGCATGCCTTTGATTTCAACAAATTCGAAGACAACAAAATTGTTGCCCGCAATGCGCGTGCTGGTGAAAAAATGGTTACACTTGACGGTGAAGAACGTGAATTAACAGAAGAAGATCTTGTTATCACAGTTGCTGATAAACCAGTTGCTCTTGCTGGTGTGATGGGGGGACAAGCCACTGAAATTGATAACAACTCTAAAAATGTTGTTCTTGAAGCTGCTGTCTTTGATGGTACAGCTATCCGTCGTACTGGATCTCGTTTGAACCTTCGTTCTGAAAGCTCAGCTCGTTTTGAAAAAGGAATCAACTACGCTACTGTTGATGAAGCTCTTGATTTTGCAGCTGCAATGCTTACAGAATTAGCTGAAGGCGATGTTCTTTCAGGTCGTGTTGAAGCTGGTTCAGTTCCAACTGATGATGTTGAAGTATCAACAACTATTGATTATGTTAACGTTCGCTTGGGAACTGAATTGACATATGCTGATATTGAAGACGTCTTTGCTAAACTTGGCTTTGGATTGTCAGGAAATGCTGATAAATTCACAGTTTCAGTACCACGTCGTCGTTGGGATATTGCTATCCAAGCTGACTTGGTTGAAGAAATTGCTCGTATTTACGGTTACGAAAACCTTCCAACAACACTTCCAGAAGCTGCTGGTACAGCAGGTGAATTGACAGCAACACAAAAATTGCGTCGTAAAATGCGTTCAATCGCTGAAGGTACTGGATTGACTGAAATCGTATCATACGCTTTGACAACACCTGAAAAAGCAACTGAATTCACATTGCAACCAAGCAACTTGACTGAATTGATGTGGCCAATGTCAGTAGAACGTTCAGTTCTTCGTCAAAACGTTGTTTCTGGTATGCTTGATACGATTGCGTATAACGTTGCTCGTAAAAACAGTAACATGGCAATCTACGAAATTGGTAAAGTCTTTGAACAAAAAGGTAATCCAAAAGAAGAGCTACCAAATGAAGCTAGCACATTTGCCTTTGCTATTTCTGGTTTGGTAGCTGAAAAAGATTTCCAAACAAAAGCAACTCCAGTTGATTTCTTCTATGCTAAAGGTATCGTTGAAGCAATCTTTAATAAACTTGATTTGACAGTTGATTATGTTGCCGAAAAAGGTCTTGAAAGCATGCACCCAGGTCGCACAGCAAGTATTTACTTGGACGGTCAATTAGTTGGTTTTGTTGGTCAAGTTCACCCACAAACTGCTAAAAACTACAATGTTCCAGAAACATATGTTGCTGAATTGAACTTGGATGTTATTGAAGCTGCTCTTCAAGCTGATAAAGCATTCGTAGAAATTACTAAATTCCCAGCAGTTTCTCGTGATATCGCTTTGCTATTGCCAAAAGCAACTACTCACAATGATATTGTTACTGCAATCGAAGTAGCTAAAGTGAAACGTTTGACAGATATCAAACTCTTCGACGTATACGCTGGTGCAAACATTGCTGAAGGAATGAAATCAATGGCTTACAGCCTAACATTCCAAAATCCAAACGATAACTTGACAGATGAAGAAGTTACAAAATACATGGATAAAATCACTAAAGTCCTTGTTGAACAACTTGGAGCAGAAGTTCGTTAATCAGTAGATTTTTAATTTGGCTATTTGGGTTAATATAGATAAAACCACCGCTACGAAAGTAGTGGTGGTTTTTGGGTGTATAGGTGTATAATAATGATGTTATTAATTTTAAAGTGAATTCGAGGAATGTTGTACATGAATAGTGTTTTTTTAGTTGGTGCTAATTTTGGTAAGGATGTATCAAAAGATTTTATAAAAAAAGGAAAGTGGGAACTGGGGTGGAAAGGAAATGAAAATCATAAGCAATATAGATCAATGCTAAGAATTTTTAATCAGGTAAATGTTGGGGACGATTTAGTAATTAAATCTACATACACTAGAAAAAACGGCCTACCTTTTGATAATCACGGAAAGTTTGTTTCTGTCATGAAGATTAAGGCAATCGGCAAAGTTACTAAACTCGTCGGAGATGGTCATACATTACTTGTTGATTGGGATAAAAGTTTTAAAGAGCGGGAATGGTTCTTTTATACAGAAAGGTATGCTATGTGGAAGCTTCCTAATATTGAAAACGATGAAAAAGCTCAAAAACTTTATAATTTTATTTTTAAAGATGAGGAACAAGAATTTAGTTACTTTATGAATTTTGATGATAATATAAATCAAGAAGTGGATGAAGTATCAGAAGATGATATTTATGTAGACAGTTTAAAATCCTCACACAATATCATCCTTCACGGTGCACCTGGGACGGGTAAGACATATTTAGCTAAGCAAATTGCTGCTGATATGATTGGTTGTTCTATTGGTGAATTAAATGATTCAGAACAGTTTGATTTTGTTCAGTTTCATCCTAATTATGATTATAGTGATTTTGTTGAGGGACTACGCCCTGTTAACCATAATGGAACAATTGGTTTTGAACGTCGAAATGGTATTTTTATGAATTTTTGTGAAAAGGCTAAAATTAGCTCACTAGATTATAAAGGGCCTCAGAAAAGTAGCGATATAAAACCATATGTTTTTATAATTGATGAAATTAATCGCGGTGATATATCTAAAATTTTCGGAGAATTATTTTTCTCAATTGATCCTAGTTATCGAGGAATTAGAGGAGCGGTGACTACTCAATTTTCAAATCTTTATGATGGGACAGATGGTAAAAATCTAGGTGATAAATTTTATATTCCTGAAAATGTTTATATCATTGGTACTATGAACGATATTGACCGTTCCGTGGATACTTTTGATTTTGCTATGCGTCGTCGTTTTAGATTTATTGAAATAAAGGCTAAGCAACGATTATCAATGTTAGAGGAACTTGATGAAGAAAAACGTGAAGAAGCAGAATTTAGATTATTAAATCTTAATAGAAGTATTTCAGCTACTGAAGGTTTAAGTGAAAGTTATCATGTTGGGCCAAGTTATTTTTTGAAGTTAAAAGATTTAGACTACAATTATGATGCTTTATGGAGTGACTATATTAAACCGCTTTTGATTGAATATTTACGCGGTAGCTATGATTTTCAAGAAATTCTAGGCAATCTGGATGACGCTTATAATACAATTGATGATACAGGTGATGTAGATGAAAGTGATGGACAATAATTGGAACATTTCCAAAGTTGAATTTTGTGAAGAGTATCCTCAGCTTTCAAGCAAATTATTAGATAAAACTTTAGAATATTTATCGCAAGAAGGTAGTTTTGTTATTTTTCCGGACAAGCTAGAAAATTCTGATGACCTGAACAAAGATTGTAAGGTTATTGAAAGTATTAATGATAAAGTTAAAACGAGTAATGTAGTTGGTTTTGTTGGTCTAAATGATGAATCCTTGGTGATTCAATCAAGATTTTCGGAGAATGATGACTTTTTTTTGCATTATATGCTACAAAGAGTTATGTCTATCAATGTAATTGATTTGCCTGTTAATATTTCTTTTGAAAACCGATTGTACTATTTTTTAATTTACTTATTTCCTAATTACTTAAAATCAGCTTTTAAAAAGGGAATTTATAAAGAATATCATAAATTTGAATATAACGATAATCGTGTTCGTGGAAATATTGATATCGTTAAACATCTAAAATATAATATTCCTTTTGCAGGTAACATTGCTTATTCAACTAGGGAATTAACTGCTCAAAATAATGTTATGCTTTTAATAAGAGATACAATTGAATATTTAAAAAGCTCTCAAATAGGGCGACAGGTATTAAAAGCGGATGCAGAGGTAACACAATTTATTAATGAAGTTATCCAATTAACACCTGAATATGATGTTAATCAGAAAAATAAGGTTATTGAATATAACCGTTTGAATCCTGTAAGACATGCATACTATCATGATTATCATAAACTTCAGAAGTTGTGCTTGATGATTTTGGATAGGAGAAAGCATGGTATTGGCAATAATAGGAATAAGATATTTGGAATATTAATTGACATAGCTTGGCTTTGGGAAGAGTATCTGAATACATTGTTAAAAAGGTGGTTTGTTCATCCTGAAAATCGAAAGGGAACTCATAGGGTATTTCTGTATACTAATCACAAACATCCTGTATATCCTGATTTTTTTAGCAATGAAAATAAATTGGTTCTTGATGCCAAATATAAAAAAATCGAGGGAACATCGATAAATAGAGAAGATTTGTATCAGATTATCACTTATTCACATATCTTAAAGTCTAAGAAAGCTGGTATTTTATATCCAAGTACAAAGGATACAATGTATGAAATTCAAGGTATGTTAGATGGATTTGGTGGTGAAATTTTTAAACAATCATTACTAATTCCACAAAACTGTAAAAGCTACTCTCAATTTGTAGAGCAAATAAAACAATCAGAAATTCAATTTTTAGAACAACTCGGAGCAGAAGTTCGTTAATCATTTGATACAATATTAGGCTATTTGGGTTAATATAGATAAACCACCGCTACGAAAGTAGTGGTGGTTTCTTGTTTATCAAAAAGCCAAACCGATAGCAGAATTTGGTATAATAGGATTATCTAGTGACATGACGAAGGATTATTATGAAATTATTATATACAGATATTCAGTTTGATATGACTGAAATTTTGGCAAGAGAAGCTGCTAAGCAAGCTGAAGCTGGAAAGCGTGTCTTCTATATTGCTCCCAACTCTTTGTCTTTTGAAAAAGAAAGGGCTGTTTTAGAGCTTCTGCCTGATCAGGCGTCTTTTGCGATTACGATTACCCGTTTTGCTCAAATGGCTCGCTATTTTGTTTTAAATGAATCACAGACGAAAGAATCTATTGATGACAATGGCTTAGCCATGATTTTTTACCGTGCACTGTCTCATTTTTCAGATACGGATTTGAAAGTTTTTGGGCGTTTGAAGCAGGATACTAATTTTATCAAGCAATTGGTTGATTTGTATAAAGAATTAAAAACGGCCAATATGACCGTGCTTGATTTGACGGAATTGCATTCAGCTGAGAAACAGGAAGATTTGGTGAAAATCTTTTTGGCTGTGAATGATATTTTGCTGGCTAATCAATACGATAATCAAAGTAAGATTGCTTTTTTTGCTAAACAGCTGGCTGCTGGGCATTTAGATGCTGCGCTTGAGAATGTGGTTCTTGTTATTGATGGCTTTACCCGTTTTTCAGCAGAAGAAGAGCACTTAGTGAGCCTATTAGAGGAAAAATGTGCTCAAGTGATTATCGGGACTTACAGTAGTCAGAAGGCTTATAAGGCTAATTTTTCAACGGGCAATGTCTATCAAGCCAGTTTGGATTTTCTGCGTTCCTTGGCAGCAAAATTTCAAACACAACCACAGTATGTTGAGAGTTCGCAAAAATCTCAAGAAGCTTTTGCTAAATTGTCAAAACTCTTTGAAGCGAAGCACGACTTTACAACATCAGACATTACATTGACAGATGATGATAAAAAACATTATGCGATTTGGGATGTCATTAATCAAAAAGAAGAAGTTGAGCATGTGGCAAAGGCAATTCGTCATAAGCTTCACCAAGGCTATCGTTATAAGGATATTTTGGTACTTTTGGGTGATGTGGATAGCTATCGTCTGCAAATCGGCAAAATTTTTGATAAATACGATATTCCTTATTATTTTGGTAAAGCTGAGTCAATGAGTGATCATCCTTTGGTGCATTTTATTGATTCTTTGGAGCGCGTGAAGCGTTATCGTTTTCGTACTGAAGATGTCGTCAACCTCCTGAAAACTGGTCTTTATGGTTCCTTCAAGCAAGATGATTTGGACCTTTTTGAGCAGTATTTGATTTATGCAGATATCAAGGGGCAAAGTAAATTTGCTAAAGAGTTTACCATTGCTTATAAAGGTGAGGAGCATTTAGCTTTTGTTAACAGCATGCGCGAGCAAATCATGACACCTTTGTTAACCTTTTTTAAGGTGCAAAAGCAGCTTGGTTCAAGTTTGCTTGAAAAGCTGATGACCTTCTTGCGTGCGATTTCTTTGCCAAATAATTTGGAAAGTATGGTAGCTACTTTCTCAGAAAATGAGCAAGAAAAGCACGAGCAAGTGTGGCGTACATTTACAGGGATTTTAAGGCAGTTTCAAACTATTTTTGGCCAAGAAAAATTATCTTTAGATGAATTTTTATCGCTTCTAAGAAGCGGTATGTTGGCTGCGCAATACCGTGTGGTACCAGCAAGCGTTGATGTGGTTTCGGTGAAATCATATGATTTGGTAGAACCGCATACCAATAAATTTGTCTTTGCTTTGGGGATGACACAGTCTCATTTTCCAAAAATTGCTCAAAACCGTAGTTTGATCTCTGATGAAGAGCGCGCTAAGGTCAATGAAAGCACAAATGAACACCAGCATTTTGATATCATCAGTCGCGAGAATATTAAGAAAAATCATTTTGCTGCTTTGTCACTGTTTAATTCAGCAACTGACGAATTGGTTTTGAGTTTACCTCAAATTGTTAACGAATCTGAAGATAAGGAATCTTCTTATCTTGCGGAATTAGCTAGCTTTGGTGTTCCAGTCTTGATGAAGGGACGTAATCGCCTATCTACTGATGTTGAAGATATTGGAAATTATAAAGCTCTCTTATCTCGTGTGATTGAAGTTAATCGTTTGGCAATTGAAGAAGAACGTGAGCTTAGTAAAGAAGAACAGACATTTTGGTCTGTGGCTGTTCGTTACCTGCGTAGAAGACTTGCTACAGAAGGAATTGAATTGCCACTAATTAAGGATAATATGCGAACTAAGCCTGTTTCCGCTGAAGTGATTGAGACACGTTTTCCAAGTGATCAACCGATTAATTTATCTTCTTCTGCGGTGACAACTTTTTATAATAACCAATACAAGTATTTCTTGCAGTATGTTCTTGGGTTACAGGAAGTTGAGACAATCCATCCTGATGCTAGAAATCACGGAACTTATCTTCACCGTGTCTTTGAATTGGTCATGAAAGACGGTTCAAATCAACCATTTGATCATAAACTCAATCGTGCTATCCAAGCAACGAATTCAGAAGATGCTTTCAAGTTCGTCTATGAAGAAGATGAGGAAAGTCGTTACTCATTGACAGTCTTGGAAGATATCGCAAGAAGTACCGCGACAGTTTTACAGCAAGATGCTCAGATTCAGGTGGAAAGTGAAGAAGAACCATTTGAATTAATGATTGCAAATGCTATTCGCATCCGAGGTATTATTGACCGTGTTGACCGTTTGTCAGATGGTAGTCTTGGTGTCGTTGATTACAAGTCAAGTCATAATACATTTGACATTCAGAAATTCTACAATGGCCTTAATCCGCAATTAGTGACTTACATGCAAGCCCTTCGCGATAAGAAAGAGAGAAGTGAGTCTGATAAGATTTTCGGGGCCATGTATTTACACATGCAAGAGCCTAAGGTGGATTTGTCATCGGTGGCGACGACAGAGAAAATTTTGGAGAATTTATCTAAAGAATTGCGCTATCGTGGTTTGTTCCTTGAAGAGGAAAAAGGCTATTTAGCTAATGGCAATTATCACCTTAATGACTCCGTTTATACGCAAGAAGAATTAGATATTTTACTAGCTTATAACAAAAAATTATTCATTCAAGCTGCGAAAGACATTAAAAAAGGACATTTTTTGATTAACCCATACAGTGAGGACGGTAAGACGGTTAAGGGTGATCAATTAAAAGCTATTACTCGTTTTGAAGCTGATCGTCATATGCCATATGCTCGCAAGTGGTTTAAATTACCAAGAAAAGACAGACGTCAAGGCTTTTTGAACTTGATGCAAGAAGAGGAGGAGAAAGATGACCTTTAAACCTTTTTTAACGGCTGAAGACATTTCTTCTCTACAACAAGAAGAGGCTCAGTCGTCTAAAACACAAAAACGAACTCCTGAACAAATTGAAGCCATCTATAGTTATGGCAATAATATTCTAGTATCAGCGTCTGCTGGTTCTGGGAAAACCTTTGTTATGGTAGAGCGCATTATCGATAAAATTTTGCGTGGGATTACCGTAGATCAATTGTTCATCTCGACCTTTACGGTTAAGGCTGCAGGAGAATTGAAGGAGCGTCTTGAGAAAAAAATTAGCCAAGCGCTACAAGCAACAAAGGATAATGATTTAAAAACCTATCTTAATGAGCAGTTGCTAGGCTTACAAACAGCTGATATTGGGACCATGGATGCTTTTACGCAGAAGTTGGTCAACCAGTATGGTTACACTTTAGGAATTTCGCCAACTTTTCGCATCATGACAGATAAAAGTGAACAAGATATTGTCAAAAATGACGTCTTTTCAGATCTTTTTTCTGATTACATGACAGGAAAGAATAAGGATGTTTTCCGTAAATTAGTTCGTAATTTTTCAGGCAATCGCAAGGATAGTTCAGCTTTTCGAGGGATTGTCTACAAGATTTATGATTTCAGTCAAGCTACTGACAATCCGAAAAAATGGTTAGCTGAAGTCTTTTTAAAGGGTGCTAAAACTTACACAGACTTTTCAGCTATTCCTGATCAAGAAGTATCAGATTTTCTAACTTGCTTACACGACACAGCTAATCAATTGCAAGATGTAACAGATTTAGAAGATTATAAGCAAAAAACAGCTAAGGGTACACCAACGGCAGCTTATAAAAAACATTTGAACATGATTGAGCATTTGCATGAATGGGCCATGCATTTTGA
>NZ_DGTE01000031.1:0-76010 GCF_002393675.1 Streptococcus sp. UBA4344 | reverse complement strand
CGTGTGCAGTGTTGATTGTGATACCGCGTTCGCGTTCTTCAGGAGCAGCATCGATGGAAGCGTAGTCTTTTGGTGTGTTAACTGCGCTTGGAAGACGACGAGCAAGAACTGTTGTAATTGCAGCTGTCAAAGTAGTTTTACCGTGGTCAACGTGTCCAATTGTACCAATGTTAACGTGTGGTTTACTACGATCGTATTTTTCTTTTGCCATTTGGGTAAAAGCCTCCAATAAAATATATTTTATAGATAGACAGTAGGCAATACAGTCTAACTTTACCTTACTATTTTAACAAATTATGCAAGAATTGCAAGTATTTTACTACTTAATTTAAGATTTCTTCATTTCGTAAGGGTGTGATATGGCTGAATTATGACACTTTGACCAATATTCGAAGCGTAAATCCAATCTTTATTTTCAAGTTGTGCAAAGCTTTCAGCACGCCCTGTGAGAATAACACCAGAAAATTTGGCACTTCTAAAATCTTTACTGTTACTTAAATAATCTTCGACCTCTTCTTTTGAATCTATTTTTACTGTCTTACCATTTTGATATGTTGTTTCTACCTTATCGCTTATATAACCTTTATTAAGAGCAGTTTTTAAATTTGAACTGAATTGTAAAAAATCTTTTTCTGTTAACTTCCCATCTTCATAACTTTTTAAACCATATTGTGTATCAGGTGTTAGAGTAGCAGTATCCCCTTTACCACTACTTCCAATCCAATACCAATTAATCAATAGATTATCTGGAATCTTATTTTGAATTTCTTGATAAGTATAACCTCTATCAAAAGTAACTGCTACCTCAACAGCTTGCTTGTTCATTTCTTTAATTATACTAATATCTTTAGTTACTTGAAATGTATCTTCACTACTATAATCATGATTAACATTGAAAAACATTGGATTTTTGTAACGATTAATATGGGTATAAGAAGTAGTTTTATTACCAGTCTGCCAAACAGCACTATCCTCTAAATCAGCGATGCGCAATGAGTAATTTGCATTCATACTTTCATATGGCACCTCAATGCCATCAATAGTTTTAAAACGATCTGAATGAAACTGTCCAGAGTAATTTGATGTCGGTGTAAAATACCAATTAGTATAATAAATATTTGGATAAGCAATTTCTGACATCAATAAATAATGCTCTTTTACCTTATTACCATTATGGCTAGTCACCTCTGTCATAATTTTCATAATTAGTCCTAAACTTAATAAGGCTACTATAGAACTAATAAAAATTGTTTTTATTCTATTTCGACGTTTACTTTTTCGAGCAATTTTTTCAAAATCACTTAAATTCTTCATAAGTGTATCCCTCTTTTTCCAATATTTTCTTCAATTTTCGACGACCTCTCATCAAATCAATTTTCACTTTACTAATAGAAACTCCTACCACCTGACTAATTTCTTTTACAGAAAAGTTCTGAAAATAAAATAAATCAATTGTTATGCGATACTTTTCTTCTAGTAATAAAATAGCTTGATAGAGTGGCTCATAATCCGGTGAATCGAATACAATAAGATTCTCTTCTCTAAAAAATTCTTTCTGTAGGATTTCCCAATACTTTTTATCACGTCGATAGCGATCAATATAAAGTCTAACTGCAACACGGTACATCCATGCCCTCATTTTCTCGAAAGGAAGTATAATCTCACTTTCTAGCATCTTTACAAGAACATCTTGAGTAATATCGTGTGCACTTTCAGCACTGGCACCAGATTTTTGTAAATAATACGCAATTTCTTGTGCAAATTTTAATAATTCAACTTCATAACCATCCAGTTTAATCCTATTCACCTTCCTTTCCCTTCGAATCTCATTTTTGATATAACGCTTGAAAATCAAAATACCTAGCTAAATTTTTTCTTTTCACTATTATAACGTTAAAAAAATGGATTGGTTACAAAAAAACTCCTAATTTCTTAGGAGATTTCTATTTATTAATAAAAGCTATCTAAATCAATAACGTTATCTTCTTGAATTTGGGTAACTCGTTGCTTGGCTTGTAATTCTGCTTCTGCTTCGCGATAAATCTCTTCGCGTTTTTCATTGGCATCAATATTTAGAACAAATCCTACCGCTACTGAAAGAACCAGAACACTGTTTCCTCCCTGTGACAAAAATGGGAAAGTAACACCAGTTGACGGAATCAATCCTGAAATTCCTCCGATATTAACAAAAGTTTGCATCAAAATCATCCCACCGATTCCAAGAGCAATCATAGAGTTAAATGGATTCTTAGCCTTAATCCCAACATGCATGATGCGCAAGATTAGGAAAAATAGCAGAGCTAGGATGAGGCTTGCCCCAATCATACCAAGCTCTTCCATAACAACTGGGAAAACAAAGTCTGTCGTTGCTTCTGGAAGGTAGCCGCCCTTTTCAATAGAATTTCCAAGCCCACGGCCAAACCAGCCGCCATTACTCATCGCATAATAAGAATGTGCTAACTGGTGTCCCGAATCGGACAAATCATTAAATGGGTTAAAGAAAGCACTGAAACGTTTAGCAACGTAACCAAAGACTGGAACTTTCCCCATCTTATCAACCCCTACAATCGCAATCATACCGAGGAAGACTGTTGAAAGAGCTGTTACTGTTGCCAAGATGGCTGAGAACCAGCGGTAACCAATACCACTAATAGAATACATAATCAATCCAGTCAAAACAATGATAGCTGCATTTCCAAGGTCAGGCTGAGCAGCAACCAAAAGAATCATGACTAATGAATACACACGCCAGTCTTTCAAATCACTCATCTTAGTCGGCCACCATTTACGTTTTGTCAAGGCTTGATAATCATACGTTGAAATTAATTCCTGACGTCTAGCAAAAGTAAATGCTAAAAACCAAACAATGATGATTTTCAAATATTCAGCTGGTTGGAAACTAATCGGACCAATAACAATCCAACCGTGAGCACCGTTGACAGTCTTGGTGAAGAAACGCGCAATCAACAAGAGCACTACTTCTACCATCATCGTCATTGTCAAAGTACGAGAGTTTTTTAAAAAGTTTAATTTTAATTTATATATAAAAAGAATAGCAACTAGACTAATTATCCAAAAGATTCCTTGGTTCAGTACTGACATAAAAGGATTTATACCGTATTGAATCAGTGTCGCACTGGTTGTTGAATAGACAACAATTAATCCAATCACTGAAAGGATTAAATAAGGCACAAGGATAGAATAATTTAGGAGATGCCTTTTATCAATTTTCATAGAGTCACCTATAATATCTTCGATTTTATCATATGACATTATATCATCTTTCTGGACTAAAAAAAAGTCAAAGTCTGAGAACTTAATCCCAGACCTCGACTTTGGTTAAACATATCAGCCAGAATTACGTAATCCTGTGGCAATACCGTTAATTGTAGTGTGAATGAGTTTTTCGTAATCTTCGTCTAACTCATCATGACGCAAGCGTTTAATTAACTCAATTTGAATGTAATTCAAAACGTTAAAGTATGGAATGCGATAATCCAAGCTTGCGCGAAGTGATGGATTTTCTTCCAACAAGTTATCATGTTTTTCAATTGCCAAGATGACATCTTTTGTCAATTGCCATTCATCAAGAATAATATTGAAAACATTACGAACTTCTTCACTTTCAGCCAATTTTGAATATTGGAAAGCAATATTCATGTTTGATTTAGACAATACCATGTCTACGTTTGAAAGAAGTGAATGGAAGAATGGCCATTTTTCATACATGTGTTGAAGTTTTTCAAGATTTCCTTCTTCAGCATCGATGAAATGTTTGAAGGCTGAACCAACACCATACCAACCCGGGAACATAATACGACTTTGTGACCATGAGAATACCCAAGGAATCGCACGAAGACCAGAAATTTCTGTGATTGTCTTACGAGCAGCCGGACGTGAACCAATGTTCAAGCTTGATACTTCTTTAATTGGAGTAGCTTCGAAGAAGTAATCGTAGAAATGTGGATTTCCAAATACCAAATCACGGTAAACGCCATTTGAATATGTGACAATACCATCCAATGTTTCACGGAATGTATCAATCTCATCTGGATTAGTGATCATACGAGTTACGATACGGTCAACAGTTGCTGAGAGCAACATTTCAAGATTGTAGTAAGCAACGTCTTTATTACCATATTTGTTTTCGATGATTTCACCTTGTTCTGTAAGACGGATACGGTCTTTGATAGAACCAAACGGTTGTGATGTGATTGCTTCATATGAAGGACCACCACCACGGCCAACAGTACCACCACGACCATGAATGAAGGTTACTTTAATATCGCGTTCTGAACCGATACGAGTCAATTCATTTTGAGCTTTGTAAAGTGTCCATACTGATGATAGGTAACCACCATCTTTGTTACTATCTGAGTAACCAAGCATGATTTCTTGGTAACCTTTGTTAGCTGAAACCCAACGACGAACAATATCATAGTCAAGATATTCTTCCATGATACCACGTGAGTTTTCAAGGTCTTCGATTGTTTCAAAAAGTGGTACGATTTGAACACGTGCTTTTTGATTATCAAGCAAACCAACTTCTTTAAGCATGATAGCCAATTCAAACATATCAGAAACACTTTCAGTATGTGAAATGATGTGTTGTTTGATGACTTCATCACCTAATTTATCTTTAAGGTAACGAGCTGTTTGGAAAATAGCCAATTCTTTTTGAAGTTGTTCAGATTTTTCAGCATTTGTTGATGACAAAGTACGTGGATCTTCTTGCAACACTTTAAGAAGCACTTTAACTTTTTCTTCTTCAGAAAGAGCGCTGTAATCTTCAACAATATTTGCTGATTTCAACAATTCTGCGACACAAGCTTCGTTAACACTTGAATCTTGACGCATATCAATTGTTGCAAGGTAGAATCCAAAGACATCGACAGCTTGAAGCAACTCACTAAAGTCACCTGTCAAGAGGGCATCATCATCGTTATCAAGCAATGATTGTTTGATGATGAGCAAGTCGTCTTTAAATTCTTGAGCAGTTTTATAACTTGGAATTTCATCTTGAAGTTCTGATGAAACTTTATTAACTTTGTTTTGTAAATATTTAGCAATAACACTTGCGTTGTTAGTGCTTGCGTAAACATCTGAACCAAGTTTACTATTTTCAAGTGCACGACGTGAAATAGTTGGACCAGCTTTCAATTCAATCAATGTTTGAATCAATTTTGATTGGATGTAATTGAAGGCTTTACGGTATGGTTCATTTTCGCGGTAAATTGACTTATCGCTAGATAGCTCAGCCAAACGTTCAACTTCAGGGCTGATTTTTGTCAACGTTGTTGAAAGTGAGAATGTGCGGTAAAGGCCTGTCAATTTTTCAATGTAGTAATTGATAATGACTTCACTTTGAACAGTAGCTGACAAACGAAGTGTTTCAGCAGTTACGTATGGGTTACCATCACGGTCACCACCGATCCACATGCCCATTGTGATAGGTTTTGGATTTTCAAGGTCAATACCTTTTTCAGCGGCCAAACGTTTGTACTCTGACGTCAATTTAGTAATCGCTTGAATTAAGGATCCATTGTAATATTCCATTACATTGGTAATTTCATTTTTTACCTTAAGTTTTTTCTCACGAATGATGTCCGTTTGCATGATGATTTCAATGTAACGGCGTAAGTCAGTGTACCATTTGTCGCGGTTAACAACTCCTGCTTTCACATCACGGTATTTACGCAAAAGGTCGTGAATATGATTTGTTAATTCAAGAACCGTTTTACGTTGAACTTGTGTTGGGTGGGCAGTCAATACAGGTACAACATTTACATTTTCAAGGATTTCTTTAGAGTTTTCGCTTTCTGAAACCATGTCAACTGTCATAGAGAGCTTGCCAAGATAATCTTGATTTGTATTATTTTGGTAGTTGATTTCATAAGCAAAGTCAACGTCTTCAGAAATGTTGATTAAAAGTGGCAAAATTGAAAAATAACGAGACACAACAACCATCTCTTCGTTGGTTAACTGAGCTACTAATTCTTCAAGTTTGACGTATTCATCACTTGCTGACAATTCAACAATGTTTTGAATTTTAGCGAATACCTCATCACCAACCATCTGATGGGTTGTTTCATCGAGCAAGCTTTTTAAAACTTTGACTTCCTCGGTAATGATCGACTGGGTATCATTGTTCTCCAGTTTTTGGATTGTCACACTCTTCACTCCTTTTTTGTTCGGATTTTAATCCTTTATTACAAGCGTACTACTTAATCATACCACTTTTTACGGAAAATGTAACCCAATTTCTATAAATTGCACATTATTTTATATAATTTTCTGACTTTTTTAAACAACCTTCTTCACATTATTTCCTGACAAAGCTTGTTAGATGGGCAATGTCACCGCTTTACTAAAAAATTGATATTCCACAAAAATTTTTTTGAAAAAATTTTAACAGTTCTCTTTTTATTTCACTACTTTTTTCTGATATACTGAGTCATAATAAAGTTATAAGAAGAGGTAGAACATGGAATTAAAACAACGTTCAGAATTTCCTGAAAATGAACTTTGGGATCTAAGTGCCCTTTACCAAGACCGCGAAGATTTTTTACGAAGTATTGAAAAAACACTTGAGGATATCACACTTTTTAAAAAGAATTATCTAGATAATTTGAAAACCGTTGATGATTTCACTCGTGCTCTTTACGAAGTTGAACAAATCTACATCGAAATGAGCCACATCGACAACTATGCCTTTATGCCACAAACAACTGATTTTAGCAACGAAGAATTTGCTCAGATTGCTCAAGCTGGTGCAGATTTCTTTACCAAAGCTAACGTAGAACTCAGTTTCTTTGACACTGCTCTTGCTACTGCAGATTCTGAAATTCTAGATACTTTGGAAGCTAATCCGCATTTTAGCGCAGCCATCCGCCAAGCAAAAATTAAGAAAAGTCACTTCATCTCTCCAGAAGTTGAAAAAACACTGACCAACCTTGGTGAAGTTTTTAGCGCTCCGCAAGATATTTACACAAAAATGCGAGCTGGTGACTTCGCCATGGATGATTTTGAAGTAGAAGGTAAAGTTTACAAAAACTCTTTTGTTACTTATGAAAACTTCTATCAAAATCATGAAAATGCTGAAGTACGTGAAAAAGCCTTTCGTTCTTTCTCTGCCGGCCTTCGAAAACACCAAAATGCAGCAGCTAGCGCTTATCTCGCACAAGTTAAATCTGAAAAACTGATTTCTGACATGCGAGGCTATGATTCAGTCTTTGATTATCTCCTAGCTGAACAAGAAGTTGACCGTGACATGTTCAATCGCCAAATAGACCTTATCATGACTGAGTTTGCTCCAGTAGCCCAAAAATATTTGAAACATGTTGCTAAAGTCAACGGCATTGAGAAAATGACATTTGCGGATTGGAAACTTGATTTGGACGGCGAGTTAAATCCACAAATTACTATCGATGATGCTTATGATATAGTCATGAAATCTGTGGCACCTCTTGGTCAAGAATACGCAAATGAAGTCTCACGTTTCAGAAAAGAACGCTGGGTTGACTTTGCCGCAAATGCCAACAAAGATTCTGGCGGTTACGCTGCCGACCCATACAAAGTTCATCCTTACATCTTAATGAGTTGGACTGGTCGTATGTCTGATGTTTACACACTCATTCACGAAATCGGGCACTCTGGTCAATTTATCTTCTCTGACAATAACCAAAGTTACTTCAATACTCACATGTCAACTTACTACGTTGAAGCTCCATCAACCTTCAACGAACTACTTTTAAGTGATTATCTGGAAAAACAATTTGATAACCCACGTCAAAAACGTTTTGCACTTGCTCACCGCTTAACAGACACTTACTTCCACAATTTCATCACACACTTATTAGAAGCAGCCTTCCAACGTCGTGTTTACAACTTAATTGAAGAAGGTAAGACTTTTGGTGCCGAACAACTTAACAGCATTATGAAAGACGTCCTAAGTCAATTCTGGGGTGATGCCATCGATATTGATGATGACGCTGCACTTACTTGGATGCGCCAAAGTCACTACTACATGGGACTTTATAGCTATACTTACTCTGCTGGTATGGTTATTTCAACTACAGGTTACCTTAACCTAAAACGTAATCGAGACGGTGACAAAGATTGGCTAAATTTCTTGAAATCTGGTGGTTCACGTACGCCACTTGACACTGCAAAATTAATCGGTGCTGATATCTCAACCGCTCAACCACTTCGTGATACCATCCAATTCTTGAGTGATACCGTCGACCAAATCATTACATACACAGAGGAGCTTAATCATGACTAATCTATACAACTTCACTGTCAAAGCCCAAGATGGATCAGACATTTCTCTTTCAAAATACCAAGGTAAAGTCCTTTTGGTGGTTAATACCGCAACTGGTTGTGGTCTAACGCCACAATACGAGGGCCTGCAAAAGATTTACGATAATTATCATGATAAAGGATTTGAAATTTTAGATTTTCCTTGTAACCAATTTATGAACCAGGCGCCGGGAACTGCTGATGAAATCAACACTTTTTGTACTTTAAATTATCACACAACATTTCCACGTTTTGCGAAAATCAAAGTTAACGGAAAAGAAACTAATCTCCTATACAAATGGCTGAAAGACCAAAAGAAAGGTCCACTTGGCAAACGTATCGAATGGAACTTTGCGAAATTCCTTATTGACCAAAATGGAAATGTCGTCAAACGCTTTTCTGCAAAAACAGAACCTGAAACAATTGTTACAGAACTAGAAAGCCTTTTCAAATAACATACCCCAGAAAAGCTTATTGCAACGGCTTTACTGGCGTTACTGACTTTTGTGATGTCCATAGATAGTTTGTTAAAAAATATGACAATTTGGTTACAAAATGATCATTGTTTTGATTTTTGATTCTTTTTACGCTAAAATATGACTAATGAGAAGACGATTAAAACCAATTGTTGTTGTAGTTTTCTTCGCCCTGTGTGGGCTATTTCTCGTGATTGGTAAAGTTCACTCTGATAGCTTACGAAAGCAACAACTGGCTTCGGCTAAAGCTTCTATTCCAACTATGAGTAGCTCAAGCACGACACCTACCACTACATCAACTTCAGAAACTGATGAAGAATTTGTTCTTAATCCAATTATCGACGTTTCAGGTTGGCAACTACCAAATGAAATTGACTACGATACTTTATCTCAAAATATTTCTGGTGCTATCGTACGTGTCTATGGAGGGTCACAAATCAGTAAAGATAGCAACGCTGCCTATACAACTGGTATCGATAAATCGTTTAAGACACATATCAAAGAATTTCAAAAACGAGATGTGCCTGTAGCCGTCTACAGTTACGCCCTCGGCAAAAGCGTCAAAGAAATGAAAAACGAAGCAAGAACTTTCTATGAAAATGCTTCGCCATACAAACCTACTTTCTACTGGATTGACGTTGAGGAAGCAACTATGTCAGACATGAACAAAGGTGTACAGGCATTCTTAAGTGAATTAAAACGACTTGGAGCTGAGAAAGTAGGTATCTATATCGGTACTTATTTCATGACCGAGCAAGAAATTTCTGTCGACGGTTTTGATGCCGTATGGATTCCTGCTTATGGTTCAGACTCAGGTTACTACGATGCTGCTCCACAGACAGACTTGGATTACGATCTTCATCAATATACATCACAAGGTTACCTTGGCGGGTTTGATTCTGCTCTTGATTTGAACCAAATCGCCGTTACCAAAGATCGAAAAGAAACGTACGAAAAACTTTTCGGAAAAGCTGATAACAAATAAAGGACTAGCATTTTGATTTTGCTAGTCTTTTTATTTTTCTTTAAGCCAATCAAACTATAATTTAGACATGACAATAAAGAAACATCTCTCTCGGAGGAAACGACATCAAAAATCAGTTTACCTAAACATTTCTGTCTTAGTCATTTCCTCTGCTGCACTTATAATCATTTTTTCTAAACTATTCTTTTCGGGAATTATTACACACGCGCTTGATCAAGGCTTGGATTTGTCATCAGCTAGCAACTACACTACGTCTCAAACAGCCACTGTCTCAAACACTAAAGCTAATATTTACACAAAAAATGGTTCAAGCACCAGTCTTCCAAAAGATACCGAGTTATCTATCGATGCTTATTATTACAAAGCTAAAATCAATGAAAAAGAAGTTACCCTTGCAGAATTTGACATGAACGGTGAAACTTACTATATCGACACCAAAGATATTTCACTACAGCAAACAAACGCCATCAACCAATATATTGCTGGGACACTTACCTATTCACACAACGAGATTACAGATAGTATTGAAAAGAGCTTTGAACAAAGCGCTTATAAAACCTCTGATGGTAAACCTCGTGGAATCATTATTCACGATACTGGCGTTGATAATTCAACTATCCAAAGTGAAGTGAACTATATGATTCAAAATTATGATGAAGAAGGCATTTTTGTCCATTCTTTCATCGACGATGCAACCATTCTTCGTATTGCTGATGAAAATTACGAAGCTCAAGGCGCTGGTGCCAAAGCCAATCCTTACTACATTCAATTTGAATTAACACATGAAACTTCACAAGACGGCTTTGCAAAGCAATTAGCCAATGCTGCTTATTATACGGCGTACATGCTAAAAAAATATGACCTTCCCGTAACACTTGGTCAAGAAAATGGTGACGGTACTATTTGGACACACGAAATGATTAGCCTCTACCTTGGCGGAACTGACCACGTTGACCCAACTGATTATTGGAGTGAAACTGCCTATTCCTATTTCGGATGCGATTATGATGTTAATGACTTTGTTGAGCTCGTCCAAGCGTATTATAATACTCTTTAAAGGTGCAAACTTGTACCTTTTTATTTTTTTAGTAAAATAGAGAGTGAATAGACTGAAATAGAATGATTGAGAGGAAAAATGGCAAAAAAAGCGAAATTAAAAAAGACTTTAGTCGACCAAATTTTAGATAAAGCAAAAATTGAACATGACAGCTTAGCCATCAATGCCTTAAAAGATGAGTTACCTGAAGGCGTTGAAAAATCAGATATTTTCAAAACTTTAGCGCTTAGTGGTGATAAAACTGGTCCTCTAATCGGAATCGTACAAATCACCGAACACCTTTCCGAAAAGAAATTGGCCAAAGTTTCTGGAAATAAAAAAGTCAGCATGATTCCACAAAAGAATCTTCAAAAAACAACTGGCTACATTCACGGCGCTAACAATCCTGTCGGCATCCACCAAAAACACAATTTCCCAATTTTCATTGATAATCGCGCTCTTGAAATGGGAACTATGATTGTCTCTGCTGGTGAAGTTGGGCGCTCAATCCGCATCGATAGCCAAACATTGGCAGATTTTGTCGATGCAAGTTTTGCTGATTTAATTGATGATTCACACCAATGATAGCTTAGATTGGACAGAAAAATGAAATTATATTTTGTAAGACATGGTAAAACACAATGGAATCTTGAAGGACGTTTTCAAGGTGCAAATGGTGACTCTCCACTCTTAGAAGAATCTGTTCGCGACCTCGAAAAATTAGGAGACTATCTTCAAGATATTAAATTTGATGCTGTTTTCTCTAGTGACTTAAAACGTGCCAGTGACACCTGCAAAATCATCATGTCACGCAACAACTACCCAAAAGCCATTAGTTTTCAACCTGCACTTCGTGAATGGCATCTTGGAAAATTAGAAGGTAGCAAAATCGCAACTATGACTGATATTTATCCTAAACAAATGGATGCGTTCCGTCATAATCTTGCTAAATTTGACAACGAGATTTTCAATGCTGAATCTCTTTATCAGACAACAAAACGTGTAGAAGCTTTTATTCGTTCAATGAAAGGTCGCCCATTTCAACATGTCCTTTTAGTTGGACACGGCGCTAACTTCACTGCTTCTATTCGTAGCTTACTTGGTTATGAAACAGCTGTTTTACGTTCTAATGGTGGTTTAGATAACGGCAGTGTCACTGTCCTTGAAACCTTTGATTTCAATCAATACACTTGTCTTAAATGGAACGATACATATTACAAGGAAAAATGATTTAAATAGCAAAAAGCTCTCCGTATGGAGAGCTTTTTATTATTTACTGTGTCTTGCGTATTTCATACGAAGAATTTTTTCTTGTTGTTTGTCCAAACGAAGTAGGATAACAACTTTATCGATACTCATGTTACTTTCTAGCAAACGTTCTGCTGCCATCATCAAACCGTTGTTAATTCCCATTTCAAGAATTGGGTTTTTCTTGTCATTAACGTCAAAGATGAATTTGTTATCTGGAAGGTCAAAGAGAACTTTAACAGCACCAAATAATTGTTCAAAGTTATCAATAGCAACGTCATAAACCGGTTTGATACCAGGTTTCAAGCTACGTCCACGGTGGTTAAACCACATTGAATGCCAGCCACCATTGAAGGCACCAACAACGTCGTTGTCGTAAGAATCACCAACGTAAAGTGTTGTCGCAGGGTTCATATCAAATTGCTCAGCAGCAAGGTTGAAAATTTCTTTTTCAGGTTTTTGGAACCCAGTTGCTTGGCTGACAAGAACACGTTTTGGATCAACGTAGTCATAAAGACCAAGTTTTTTAACTTTTTTCAATTGGTGTTCTGTTGGACCATTTGTGATAATTCCCATTGGAACGCCTTTTTCTTTAAGAAAATCAAGCGTCATGCGCATTTCGTCAAGCATTGTAATGTTTTCCAATTCTTCTTCGTAGATTTCTTGGAAATGCACGCCAGTTGCTTCATCGATTTCGCGGTAACCAAATTCAAGCAAAGTTTCTTTACAACGCCAGAAGCGGAAATATTCAGTTGTCCATTCACCAGCCATAACACGTGGGAAGCCAACATCTGAATAATGACGGAAACGAATGTAAGCTTGATTGATTTTACTCATATCAAAATCAGGGAAACATTTCTCAACGGCAATGCGATAAGGCGCCTGTTGGTCATAAATCGTATCGTCAACATCAAAAACAATTGAAGTAATCATGAATCTCTTTTCTCTCTAAGTTATTTTTACCGTCACATATTATACTATTTTTTGCCCTTCTTTTCAATTAAAGTCAATTCTGCGACCAGAAAACACTTTCTTGCCAAAAGCCACCCTAACACAAGCAAAAATAAAGTGAATTCTAGCGTCATTTATGTTATAATGAAGAGGAATATATATTGGAGGAAAACATGTCAAACGAACACATCGAAGAATTAAACGACCAACAAATCGTGCGTCGTGAAAAAATGGCCGCTTTGGCTGAACAAGGCATCGATCCTTTCGGAACTCGCTTTGAACGCACAGCTACTTCTGGTCAATTAAAAGAAAAATACTCTGACAAAACCAAAGAAGAATTGCATGAAATTAACGAAACAGCTACTATCGCTGGTCGTCTTATGACTAAGCGTGGTAAAGGTAAAGTTGGTTTTGCTCACATCCAAGACCGCGACGGTCAAATCCAAATCTACGTCCGTAAAGATGCTGTTGGTGACGAAAACTACCAAATTTTCAAAAAAGCTGACCTCGGTGACTTCCTCGGTATCGAAGGTGAAGTTATGCGTACAGACATGGGTGAATTGACAATCAAAGCAACTCACATCACTCACTTGTCTAAAGCACTTCGTCCACTTCCAGAAAAATTCCACGGACTTACTGACGTTGAAACTAAATACCGTAAACGTTACCTTGACTTGATTTCAAACCGCGAAAGCTTTGAACGCTTTGTCACTCGTTCAAAAATCATCTCAGAAATCCGTCGTTACCTTGATGGACTTGGCTTCTTAGAAGTTGAAACTCCAGTTCTTCACAACGAAGCTGGTGGTGCTGCTGCTCGTCCATTCATTACTCACCACAATGCTCAAGATATGGACATGGTTCTTCGTATCGCTTTGGAACTTCACTTGAAACGTCTTATCGTTGGTGGTATGGAAAAAGTTTACGAAATCGGACGTATCTTCCGTAACGAAGGTATGGATGCCACTCACAACCCTGAGTTCACTATGATTGAGCTTTACCAAGCATACGCTGACTTCAAAGATATCATGGATATCACAGAAGGTATCATCCAAAATGCTTCAGCTGCTGTTAACGGTAACGGACCTATCACTTACCAAGGCACTGAAATTGCTATCGACAAACCATTCAAACGTATCCACATGGTTGATGCTATCAAAGAAGTTACTGGTGTTGACTTCTGGAAAGAAATGACTCTTGAAGAAGCTCAAGAACTTGCTAAAGAGAAAAATGTTCCAGTTGAAAAACACTTCACTTCAGTTGGTCATATTATCAATGCCTTCTTCGAAGAATTCGTTGAAGAAACATTGACTCAACCAACATTCGTATACGGACACCCAGTTGAAGTATCTCCACTTGCTAAGAAAAATGCAGAAGATCCTCGCTTCACTGACCGTTTCGAACTCTTCATCATGACTAAAGAATACGGTAACGCTTATTCAGAGCTTAACGACCCAATCGACCAATTGGCACGTTTCGAAGCACAAGCTAAAGCCAAAGAACTTGGTGATGACGAAGCAACAGGTGTTGACTACGACTACGTCGAAGCCCTTGAATACGGTATGCCACCAACAGGTGGACTTGGTATCGGTATCGACCGTCTTGTCATGCTCCTTACAGATACAACAACAATCCGTGATGTATTGTTGTTCCCTACGATGAAATAATAAAAATTATATAATCTTTTAAAAAGCTTCCCTTAAATAATCTAAGAGAAGCTTTTTTGAATTTAAGATAAGAAAACTGACAGCAGAAATTCTACTGTCAGTTATAGTTTCTCAAAAATAATAATCAACTAACTTCATTCAATTCAACATCTAATTGACTCTTAAAATTCATAATATCTTTTTCAACTAATTTTTTGAAGAAAATATCGAAGTCTTTTGGTGTTAAGAAAGTAAATTTATATCTTGTTGGACTATCATTTCTAATAGAATACTCATTAAGTAATTCAAAATGTTTAGTGGCTGCTTTATTTTTACCTATATTTTCTGTATCAGGATCAGATATTTGTGAATCATCCTTAATTTCTATTGCAATGATATTATCACCTTGCTTAATAAACCAATCTGGATTAAATTGTCCATTCTTATGGTGAGTTCCTTTTTGCCAAGAATAGTCAATACTATAGAAGTTCATATCATCAGATTTTATAAATGAATCGATATTTTTAATTACTTCTATATCAGTAGTAAGTATATTTAAAAATTCTTTTTCTGGATTTCCTGTTGTTACAATTCCAAATTGTGGTGTCTTAAAATTATACTTGTTATCAATATACTTGTATTTGAAACCATTAGAAGAATCCGTTAGTTCTTTGAATGTTCCTAAACTTGCTCTATCTTCTGAAAAGCTTCCTTCAAGGTCTGAGCTGTAAAATAGGACTTTACTCATCTTAAAACCACTTATATCAAAAGAACTTTTAGGTAAGTTAGTAGTTGAGACATCAAAATATTCTTTTGGCTCAATGTCATAAGTAACTACTTTTGAACCATCCCTAAAAATAACATTCATAGATGATAAAAACTTATTCTTGAGACTTTTTGTGATATGAGTATTTCCACTTTTTTTCAATGATTCTTCAATCATACTTTGGATTTTTGAAATTGGCCATATACTCTGATATTCACTCACATACTCACGATCTTCTAAATCTTCAAATCGACTGTATAAAATGTTTGCCATTTCTTGTATCGTCACCTGCTCATGCTCATAAGTTGTTTGAAAATTTCTATCTGATTTAGTTTTAATATCTGTAAGAGTAATAGTACTCTTACCAAATTTATCATCTGTTGGTAAATTAACTCCATTTTCCCACAGATTATAAGTTCCCATTTTAGGATAATCTTTAGTATTAGGTTTTGAGGAATATTTTACATTTGTCAAACTAAAATTATAAGGTGATTCTTGATTAACAGATAAAGTTATTCGTTGTCTAATTTCTAAAACCTCATTTACGAGCGCCTCTACATTAGAAGACCACTTTTCATGATTAAATACTGTTACTGTTGGGGTTCCCCACTTAGTTGTATTCCAACCATCTGGAACACGCAAGCCCCTTCCAAGAACCTGAGCAATTAAAAGTTTTGAGTTAAACGCTCTTTCATCATCTGGAACTATTTGGAATACTCGCTTAACATCCCAACCCTCGGTAAGCATTGAAACACTAAAAATGAATTCAACCGGATTACCTTTATCATTAACTCTAGACAGTTTCATTCTATCTATGGCGGCTTTTTGTCCGCTATGTACAGAAAGAACTATGTTATCAACTTCTGAATCAGTTAAATCTCTTTGTGCTTTAAGAAATTTTTTAAATACCCTAGACTGACTATCGGCAAGGTTTTGTTTTGATGTTACTATAATTGTAATAGGCTTAATCCCTAAGTCTTTAGGTATCTGCGATGCGATATCTTCATGAGAATTTAGGATAACTTGCCATCGTTCGTCCTTATCTCGTGGAATGTCCTCTTTTGAAATATATTCTATATCTTTAACAAAACCTTGTTCTATGGCATCTCGTAAAGAAAAACGATAGATAACATTTGAAAAATAATCATTCCCACTTTTATTTTTCCCTTTATAGGCAGTACCAGTCACTCCAATAACATACTTAAAATTGATATTATTACTACTTTCGTCTTCTATAAAATTTTTCCATTCATTTGATTCAGAATAATAAACATGATGAACTTCATCATTCAGTACAAGAGTTTTTTCTCCATTGCCTTTTAAGCTATCAACTATAGAATTTCTAGTTGCTTGAGCTTTATAAATGGCATTCCGATTTTCAATTGCAATAGAATTTTCTACAAGTGTACTATCACCATTTAAAATTTGAGGTGGTATAAAATCATCTCCGAGAGTTTTGAGAAGCTGCTGATTCCCTAGAAGGTCTTTAAATTTTTGAGTCAGCTCACTTTCGATAGTTACACTGGGAACTAATACAAGAACTCGAGAAACTTTTTTTGTAGCAAGCATAACAAGAGCTATCGCAAACATAACATACGATTTTCCAGTTCCTGTTGCTAAGTCTAGAGTGGCTGATAACTTGTCAGATAAGTCTAAATCATTTTGCATGATAGAAAAATCATTATTCCATCTAGCTCTTATAACCTCATTTCTTTCAAAATTTTCTTTTGCAAGTTCTGATATATCCTGATACTCACCCGAATTGAGAAAGCGTAAAGCGACTTCTGCCGCTTCCTTCTGGTAGCTTCTTTTTCCGAATAATAATTCGAAAAAATTTTGAAAAAAGCCTTCATCCCAAACATTAGGATTAACATTTTTACTGACTTCTAAGACTAAATCACTATCTTTATATTCCATCACGCCATCTCTCCCCTCGTTGTTACAAATTCATTTCCAAATTTATCCACAAAGATAAACATAGCCTGACCATCAATTAAATTCTCATCAAATGTTATAGATTGATTTTCATCGAAATCCTTGTGGTAGTAAACTTTATCTACATTAAAAGCATGGCTATCATATGATAAGTCAACCAAAAGCATTGAAAAGGCTTCAAATCCACTTACGTTTTCTTTTCCCTTTAATCTAGAGAACGACTCAAATGAATTGATTCTTAATTCTTCCCCATCAATCTCAAAATCAACATTTGGTTTTCGCATAAAATCAAATCCATATGCATCAACAACCGCATTAACTGAATCGGTATCATCAGCTTGTAATGTTCCTTTGAAATTTTCTGTGAACTTTTGATACATTGAATATGGAACACGTAAAATGTTAAAAATCGTACTCCATTCTCCATCATTATCATATTCATCTACCGCAAAAGTAAATTTTCCTTGTGGAGCAATAATGAATATCTCACTAGGGGAAGTAGAACCTAAACGAGAATAAATCTGTTCCAAAGTATCTTCTGATATTTTTGCTCCCATTTCATTCAACTCATTAGGGGAGTATATTTTAACCAATGAACCATCTCTCATTCCATCAAAAGATAATCCTTTAATTGACTGATAGGAAGGTTGGACATTATATAAAGCCATGGCAAACTGCTTCCATTGCGTACTATCAAAAGCATTTAACTTTTTATTATCATAAAGTCCTGCATCATAAACTGCAAACGGTTTATTGTTTTCAATTCCTAAAATTCTTTTTTGAATGGTGTAAATTGATAGTTTCCCTGCATCAACTGTAACCCATCTTCTACCTAACTTTTCTGCTACTGCAGCAGTCGTTCCAGAACCTCCGAAGCAATCCAATACCAAATCCCCTTCATTAGAAGAAACTTTAATTACTCGTTCTAAAAGTTTTTCTGGTTTTTGAGTAGGGTAATTTACTTCTCTTCTTTCCTTAGCCATTGGATTTATCAAAGGGATATCCAGCCAAGTGTCGTCCACCGCTTTATCCGTTTGCTCATAATATATTAAATTTCCGTCATCATCACGTTGTTGAACAGCCTTCTTTAATTTAGAATCCCACACCCTAGCAGTCTGTTGTCTCTTTTGTTCTACTGGGATCCTAATCTTATTAAATATTGGGTTTTTATTTTTTGTATACAAATATAATGTGTCATGATTCAATGGAAATCCAGTTGTTTTACCAGCAAATTTATTATAATGCCATACGATTTCATTTCTAAAATTTCCCTCGCCAAATATTTCATCCATTAACACCTTGATATAGTGAGCTTTATGCCAGTCTAAATGAACATAAATAGAGCCATCTGCAGAAAGAACTTCTCGCAACAAAATGAGTCGTTTTCTCAACCATTCTAAAAATTCTCCACCAGCCAACTTGTCAGAATAAGCTTTAGAATCTTTATTTGAAAAATCTTGCTTAGTTGCAAATGGTGGATCGATATAAACTAATCGAATTCCATCTGTCCCATCAGCATTCTTCAATTCGCCTCGATGCTTCATCTCTACAAGAGTTTTTAATACTTGAAGGTTATCACCAAAAATAATTTTATTTAACCAATCATTTTCAGTAGCATCACCAAATCTTCGATTTTCTTGCAAAGGAACTGCAAAAGTTTGACTAATAATAGCCTGTTCACTTTCTTTGCCGTAATAGGTCAATTCATATTCTTTTCGTGCTGGTGGAAAGAGCACTCGTGCAAATTCTGTTGAAACTTCATTTCCACCCATAACTTCTTCTTGTGCTTGAGCTAAAAGTTCCAAAAGTTCTTTTTGTCTGTCATTATCCATAAATTCTCCTCTATGTACGAGAGACTGTCAGGATTCCTTTGTTATGAATATAACAAAGGAGGCTAGCCTCCTTTGTTATGAATATAACAAAGGAGGCTAGCCTCGCTCTTATTGAAATTATATATACCCATTTTACCATATTTAACACTTAATTTCTCTAAATACCTAAAATGTCCCTAACGTAAAATTAGATATGATTTTTTACTCCACCACCAACTCACTGATATCTTCAATTACTTTGGCGTTCATGGTATTGAGGGTTTCGATTTCTGATTGGTTGTATGGGAATGTGTTAAGCAGGATACCGTCGATGCCTGCTGCTTGTGCGATTGCCATGTCGCTCGTAAAATCATTGCCAACCATAACGGTTTCTTCTGGGTTAAGTTGATTGTCGTTCAAGACCAGATTCATGAATTCAACTTGTGGTTTTTTCATTTTGTAATCAGACGAGATGTAAATCTTATCAAGAAATTCTCTGCAGCCTGTCATTTCAATTTCTGCTTGGGTGAAGGCTCGCTGGGCATTTGACAATAAAATAACTGTTGCTCCTACTTCTTTGAGTGTTTTCAAAGTCGCTAAGGTATTTTCGTAAGCTTGTAATTTCTTGCGTGACAACATTCTAAAAGTTTGAGCAATTAGATTTCCCCATGTTTCAAGGTCTAGAATAATGCTATCTGTGGCGTGTTTGTGCGGTGCTTCTAACAGCAATTCAATAAAAACAACCACCAAATCAACCTCAACATGTTCTAACTGAGAACGTTTGCGTAGCTGATTTTCTTGATGTTTAATAAGGTTATCATAATTTGCTTTAAGCTCCGCAGCAGAATAATCAGCGCCATAAGCGGCATAAAGCGCAGCCATTTGCTCCCAAAGCTTCTCGTCATCCTCGTCTGTCCAAATATCTACAAGTGTGCCATAAAAGTCAAAAATGTAATTCTTATATTGTAAATCTGCCATTTTTCCTCGCCTTTTTAATGATTATGATTACGTTTCCAAATTTCATTATAAAGAAAAATACGTGATTTGACTAGCCTTAGAATGTCAAAGAAAGCTACTTTATGCTACAATATGAGTAAGTATTATATTCAAAAGGAATTGCTATGTCTAAAAATATTGTCTATTTCATTTCTGCTATCATCTTTTTAGCTTATGGCTTGTTAGAGCATAAAGCAATCTTTATCATTCTGGGAATTGTTTTTGGAGTGATTGGGGTAGCAGACTATCTCAACCATAAAGGAAAATGAAATCGCTGAAAAAGCGATTTTTTCTTGACATTCTGCTTAGTTTTAGATAGCATTTAGTTAACCTGAATATTTTGTGGGTTAACTAAAATGGCTAAGGAGATTTTATGTCTAGAAATAAGCTTTTAACGCTCATCTTTCCAGCATTTGGTGCTGCTTTGATTGCAATACTTTCACAGATTGTAATTCCTATCGGAACGGTTCCGTTTACACTTCAAACACTTGCTGTTGGGCTTATCGCGTCGATTTTCCGTCCACGTGAAGCCACACTCAGTGTGGCGCTTTATCTACTACTTGGTGCTATTGGGCTTCCTGTTTTTGCAGGTGGTAGCGGAGGTATTGCAGCATTATCAGGTCCAACATCTGGTTTTCTCTGGGGCTTTCTTTTCTACGCTGCCTTAACTTCTTACCTAACCAATACGGAAAGCTCTTTGGTTAAGATTTTTGTTAACAATCTACTCGGTAATTGTTTAGCTTTCATTTGCGGAGTGATTGGCTTACATTTTTTAGCAAATATGAGCTGGCAAGCTGCTTTCTTGGCTGGCGTTGTACCTTTCATCATTCCTGAAATTGGAAAACTTCTAGCTATTACAGCTATCAGTAAACCTTTATTTATCTCTCTAAAAAATACTGCCTATTTTGCATAAAAAAGGGAGTGAGACAAATAAAATCTCCAGTGGAGACTTTATTCATGAGCCTAAAAATTAAAAAGCGAATCAGTAGTTTCGTAGAAACTTGATTTCTCAGCAAGTCTTAATTTCTTGTTGCTGACCTAAAACGGTCTATCCCCAGACCGTTTTTGACACTTACTTCGTAAGTTTTATTTCCCGATTATAAAGGTTCCCCGAACCTTTATAACCCACCCCCGCATGGCTCAAAAGGTTTGGGGAACCTTTTGAGGTTGGAAATGAAGTCAAGCGCAGCTTGATGTCAAAAGGATTGTAAAAGCTGATTTATCAGCGCATTAGAACCCACTCAGCAGTGATTGATTGCTCAAACAATTGAGAATTGTTTGAGGTTGGAAATCTAGCTTGCAAAGCAAGCGTCAAAAAGTGCCTAATCAATTGTGCATGGGAAACTCTAAGTTGACTAAAGTTGGTAATCGCTGTTTTAATATTTTTTGACATCGACCTTCAACAATCTATCCCCAGATTGTTGAAGTCCAAACTACTGCGCCTTGTAAATAATAACTATATAAATAAAGAAGCTGAGAATTTTGTCTCAGCCTCTTTTATCTCTAACTTAGCCGCGGAAAGCATCCAAAATGATTTTGAATTCGTCATTTGTGAGCGTAATGCCTTTACCCATTTTACTGTGGTCTGGGCTCCATGAACGAATGTCAAATTTTGGTTCAGCACCATTAAAGCTAACACGGTTCAATTCTTTTGTCCAACCTTTATCACTTTCTGATAGGGTAAGTAAGTGTTCAACGATTTCAAATTTAAATTCTGACATAATGATATCCTCCTACTTAATATATTCGTAAAAAATCTCTAAACTTTTGATTATTTATTTTTTTTCTTAAAAGGTGTATAATCATTTTATCAATTTTTAGGATAAATGACTATGAAAAATATTATCAAGCAATTTAAAAAGCAAGCACAAGCCTATATTGACTTTCGTGCACCACAAACACCAGAGATTAATCTAAAATCTAACAAAATCATTACAATTATCAAGGAAGCTCAAGAAAAGCACTTAGCCCTTCATGCTATCTATAAGGACGAAAGTTTTACAGGCGACTTGGTTAAATACGATGCCAAAAATAGCAAATTAATTCTGAAGAACTTTCAAAAGAATATTTCAACCATTATTCCTATCGATGACATTAAACGCTTGAGTCTTGTCCCACCAACAGTTAGAAAATCTCAACTTCAAAATCTTAACAAAAAATGAACGACCGAAACAAAAATGTTTTTAAGTCGTTCATTTTTTATTATTACTGCATTAATTATGCTCGAACTGTTTTGCTTGAGCCATCATTTTTATAAAGGTTAACTAGACCTTCTTTGCAAGCACGAATCATATCTCCAGGCAGAACAGCTTGTGGGACAGTGATTGTTAACAATTCCATTGGGTTTGGAGCGCGGTCAATTTTATTGCCATCAGCATCGTGCAAGTCTTTAATCGTTGTTTCAAAGTGACGAAGACCTGGACCATAAAATTCGACCTTATCTCCTTCGAGGATAACGTTACGTTGACGGATGGTTGCTGTCATTGTGTTTTCATCAAAGGCAACAACTTCTCCAACAAATTTATATTGTGGTATTTTACGACGAGCGCCAAAGAGTTGCTCGTTTTCTGTTGGTGTTTGGTAGTAGAAACCAGTTGCCAATTCACGTTGGGCAACTTTCCAAAGCTCATCAAGCAATTCACCTTTGATTGCTTCAAATTTTGCTGGACTTTCTAGGTAAGCATCAACAGCTGCGCGGTAGCAGTTTGTCACTGTTGAAACATAGTGAATTGATTTCATACGACCTTCAATCTTGAAGCTATCAACACCATTATCAATCAAATCTGGCAAGTGTTCAATCATACACATGTCAACTGATGACATTGAAAATGGTTCTGGAATTTCACCTTCAAGGCTCTTGCGTTCTTGACCAAATGGCATATCGTAAAGGTCATATTTCCAACGACAAGATTGTGAACAACCACCACGGTTGGCATCACGGTGACTCATATGGTTAGAAAGGACACAACGTCCTGAGTAACCGATACACATAGCTCCATGAACGAAAGCTTCAATTTCAAGTGATGTGTGTTTGCGGATTTCTGCGATTTCAGCAACACCGACTTCACGCGCCAAAACAACACGTGTCACACCAATTTCTTCCCAGAAAGCAAAAGCTTCATAGTTAGTTGTAGAAGCTTGTGTAGACACATGGACTTCTAAACCTGGTGCTTCAGTTAAACAAATAGTAATCATGGCTGGGTCTGATACGATAACAGCATCTAAGCCCATGTCACGAAGTTGACGGAACCACTCTCCTGCACCGACTTCGTTTCCTTCGTGAGTAACCATGTTGGCTGCGACGTGCACGCGAGCACCACGAGCATGGGCATAATTAATCCCTTCTTGCAATTCTTCCATAGAGAAGTTACCAGCACGGCTACGAAGACCGTATTGTTGACCACCTACAAAGACTGCATCTGCTCCATAATCAACAGCGACTTTTAATTTTTCAAGAGTTCCAGCAGGCGCTAAAACCTCTGGACGTTTAAACGTATTTTTTGACATTATAATCTTCCTATTTTCAAGATAGTAAAAATGATTTTTGATAAAAGCTAAGCTTTATCCATTTAACTTTGTTTTTTTTGCTTATCATGCCCTGAAATAGTAACTCAATCATGATAAAGCAGCGATTTGCGTGAACTTATTTCACTTCTTCTGGATCAAATTCGTAGAATCCAGTTCCAAGCGTACGACCTTTTGGATGTAATTTACGGATTTCTTCATCAAACAAGAAGGCTTGATCTGATGTAAATTCTCCAGCTTCCATCAATTCTTTTGTTTTCACAAAGATTTTTGCGATTTCAACAAAATCATGACCAGGACAATAAAGCCCTTCTAATTTCCAATGAGTGTAGTTATGCTCTACCAATTCTGTTAATTTTGGCATCATATCAAGGTCATCGGTATCAAAGATGTGTGTCCCGTGTTTGTCTTCATAAATAGAGTAGTGAGTGTCTTTATCACTTGGTTCAGCAAGGAAAAGACCACGTTCACGTGTTTTTTCATCATCGATGTGTGTAAAATTATAATAATTTTGCAACAACGGACGTTTTGAATGATGAATAACAGTTGCTCCGTAAACAAGCACTTCAGCTGGGTAACGAAGGTTTTCTGACATTTTGAATAATTCTTCTGATGGAATTTCGCGAGCTAAAACTGTTTCACTGGCACCGTGATCACCCCAGAAATTCACTTGACGACTTGATGTCACGAAAACTGATGCATCGTAAATCATCTTGAAGTTGTAGCCTTCATGTTTGTTGATGTGGAAAAGACCAGCATCACAAGCCACAACATAATCTGCTTTGATTTCTTTCAAGAAATCAAGGTATGGTCGAACGGCATTAATCATGTCTTGGTGCAACAAAGCATTGCAAGCAACACTCAATTCTTTACCAGCATCATGAACCAATGTCGCAATTTCACGAAGTTCATCGTAAGTGAAATTGTGCGGTAAACGCAAACCATAATTTTTTTCACCCACATAAATGCGGTCAACACCTGCTTCTAAGAGCTCTTTAACTTGCTCAATAGACTCAGCTGTCGCAGTAATAATTATTTTTTCCATAACGTTTTAATTATACCACTCCTATAACAATTCGTCACAGATCTCCTCAGAATCCTATTGTTATAGCTTTCTAAAGTATTTTAAGTAAGCTTCAGAATGAGCAAAACTTTATGAGAGGAGAGGCTCAAAAAGAAATCCTCATTTTGAAACAAAAAAGAGGAACAACTATTTTAAACATATTTTTAGGCAAGAGTCAAGGTCTTTTTTAAAAAAAGGTGACAAATTCATTAATTTGTGGTATCATATCAGTTGAATTAGAGGAGAGGGATTATGTCAACACCGTTAAAGCAACATAAAGACCTTGAAGAGCAACATCTTCAAGAAAACGATACCCCTAAATTTTACGAATTTCAGGAAATTAATCACAGAAGCGCTAAGCTCAAGGAACTCATGTTCTTTGCCCGTATCGCTTTATTTAGTGTTTCTACAGTTGTGGTATCTTTCTTTTTACTAGTCTTGAATCTAGCTCCAATCTGGGCTTTCCTATTTGCCTCTCTCATTAGCCTAGCAATTACTTCAGCTATTTCAAGTATTATTTGGTCACTAAGACATTGATAAACAAAACTCCCATTACTGGGAGTTTTTTAATTATTGTCATCATGACAATAAAAAAGGCTGAGACAAAATGCTCAGCCTTTTCTATTATTCTTTAGTATCTTCTTCTGATTTTTCAGATTCAGTTTTTGTTTCATTAGATGGTGTTTCATCTTTTGCTGTGTAGTCAATGATAATATCAGCAACTTCAGCTTCTGTATCTTCTTTCACATCTTCTGCTTCATCAACAGCATCAGACACTTTTGAAGTGAATTCTGATACTTTTTCAGATGCGTAATCAGCAGCAGCTTGTCCTTTTTCTTTGACTACTTCAAGAAATTCATCAGTTGTTAATTCACCTGATTCAAATTTTTGTTTGTAGTCATTGAATGTATCGACTGCCAAGTCAGTATATTCTGTTGCCTTATCTTTTGCTTTTTGATGGTATTCAGAAGGATTTTCTTTATAAGCTTGATATGCTTTGGTTGCTTTTTTCTGTAATTCTTTACCTTTTTCGGTAGATAGGAAATAGGCAGCAGCAGCGCCTGAGGCAAGACCGATAATCACATTTTTCAATAATTTACTCATGCTTTTTCTCCTTTTTTAAAATTTTTGAGGCAACTTTACCAACAGCAAAAGCTGCACTAGCTTTACCAACATTTGATGTCGCTTGAGAAGCTTTTTGAGATAAGTGTCGAGCTTGAGCATTCAAGTCAGAGACTGTCTCTGAAAGATCAGCGACCGCCACAAACAAAGGATCAATTGTTGAAACCTTACCGTTAACATCTTCTACTAAAACATTAGCTTTAGCTAAGATTTCATTAGCTTGGTGAAGTGATACATTAACATCACTAGTCAACACTTTAATCGTTTGTTTTGATTCCTCAATAGTCTCATTAACAACATCAACTGTTTTATATAGTTTAACACCAATTGGTACAAAAACGCCAACCAAAACTGCAAAAGCAATGGCTAAAATTAATAGAGCTACTTCTAACATCTTATCTCCTATCTACAAAACACCTATTCTTGATAGTATGGAATGTCTTTTTGCTTTCTTCTCCATACAATCATCACTAAACCAACCAAGATTAATATCGCTGACAACCATTGTGACACGCGCATGCCAAGGAACATCAAACTGTCAGTTCGCATCCCCTCAATCACAAAACGTCCAAAACCATACCAAATCAAATAAAAGAATGTCACTTCACCTCGTTTTAAGAAGTGTGGACGATGTCTTACGCTCATAATAATGATAAAACCAAGTAAGTTCCATAGCGACTCATATAAGAAAGTCGGAACCCGATAACTACCATCAATGTACATCTGATTCTTAATAAAATCTGGTAAGTAATTGAGGCTTTTAACAGCTTTACCGTAAGCTTCTTGATTGACAAAGTTTCCCCAACGACCAATAGCTTGCGCAATCATAACCCCAGGAGCAGCAATATCCAAAAAGTCAAGCGGGTTAATCGCATGGTAGTAAGAAAAGATAAATAGAACAATCGCTCCAGTAATCAATCCACCATAAATGGCTAAACCACCATGCCATATCGCAAAAATCTCTGTCCAAGGTTGGCTAGCGTAATACTGCCAATCAAAGATAACATAATACAATCTAGCTCCGATAATAGCTAAAGGAAAAGCCACCAAGATAAAATCTAAGATATCATCAGGAATAATTTTTCGACGAGGGGCTTCTTTCATGGCCAAGTAAACAGCAAGAAGCATACCTGACACAATGAAAAGAGCGTACCAACGAATAGCAAACGGACCAATTTGAATCGCAATCGGATTAATCATTAATTTTCCTCATTCTTGGTAATTAATTGTGTCAAACGTTCTTCAAATGTCTTAGTAGCATCAAATCCCATTTGTTTAGCACGATAGTTCATAGCAGCTGCTTCGATAACAACAGACATGTTTCGACCAGTTTGAACTGGGATGCGAAGGCGTGGGATTTTAACACCTGACAATTCAAGTTCTTCATTACCATTTCCAAGACGGTCAAAGACTTTTCCTGATTCAAAGTTTTCAAGATAGATAGCCAATTGAACTTGTGAAGAATCCTTAACAGCACTCGCACCGTAAAGACTCATCACATCAATAATCCCAACACCACGGATTTCTAGCAAATGACGTAGAATCTCAGCAGGTTCACCCCAAAGTGTTTCTTCATCTTTAGCAAAAACATCCACACGATCATCAGCCACAAGACGGTGACCACGTTTAACTAACTCAAGACCAGTTTCACTTTTACCAATACCAGAATCACCTTGGATCAAAACCCCCATGCCATATATATCCATTAGAACCCCATGAACACTAGTACGTTCTGCCAAACAAGAATCTAGATACCATGACATTTCACCAGATAAGCGACTAGTTGGCACATGACTTTGTAAAATAGCAATGCCTTTTTCCTTAGCAGCAGTAATCATTTCTTCTGGAATGGCCAAATTACGTGCCACAATAAGGGCTGGTGTTTCTGGCTTTATCATTTCTCTCAAAACATGACGACGATTATGTGAGGTCATTTTTGTGAGATAAGACCACTCTTTCATTCCCAAAAGTTGCAAACGCTCTGGTGAATAATAATCAAAATAGCCAGTCATTTCAAGACCTGGACGTGAAATATCTGACGTTGTAATCTCTTTTGATAATAAGTCATCATCACCGTAGATAACATCAAGTTTTACCTTGTCTACTAACATTTTTACAGTAACTGACATGTCTCATACCATGAACTTTTTACAAAAAATGTAAATGAATTGAAAACATCAAAAATAGGGAACTAGTCCATTTTCAATGATTTAACAATTCTGTTCAATCCTTTTCCTCTTTTTTCATTATTATATCATAATCATGCTAAAAAGTAAGCGCTCACGCAGGGTTTTCAAAGATTAATTATTAGCCACTACGTTCACGAAATAATAAAAAAGGCTTAGAAATTTCCAAACCTTTTCTTGTTTCTTAAGACTGCAATAAGTTCCTGTTATACTTATCTAGTCTTTTTGACTGCAACATTAAAAACTCAATCTGTCAGTGATTACCAGAACCAGCCGTCATTGTCATCGTCATCATCGACAACTTCAGCATCCTTTCTTCTACGCGGACCAGTACCATATTGATCACGTGTAATATCTTCTTTGTAAGGAAGAAAAATTGCTAAGAGGATGTAAAGCACAATGCCAAAACCATAAAAGTACATTAACAATGCTGCCAGGACACGTGTTAACGGTAAATCCCAGCCAAACTTATCAGCAATTCCGGCACAAACACCACAAACCAGTTTATTTTTTCGCTGTTTATAAAGAGCTGATTTCACCATTATCCCTTCCTTCTTTTACTATAACTATTATACCTAATCCCTTCTAAAATAAAATCAGCCTTACGACTGATTTTTAGAAGCAGGATTTTTTTCAAAAAAAACTTGTCACTTCTACTTTGATTAATTTTCCGTGACAACGGCCACAGCGGTATTTTTGGGTATTAACGCGACGTTTTCTGTGATAATTTTGTCCACATTTTTGACATTTATAATAATAAAAATGCTCATTTCTTGTCATTGATGGAGCATAGCGAAGACCATCTACTTTTTGCAGTAACTGCTTGAAATCCGCATCAGTATGCTTGTAACCTTTTCCTTCAAAGTATAGATGATAGTGACAAAGTTCATGCCGAACAATTTTTCGGAAAATATCATTTCCAAATGTCTCAAATATCTTGGGATTAAAATCAAGATGACCATCAGAAGGAAAAAATCGACCGCCAGTTGTCCGTAAACGGCTATTCCAAACAGCTATATGACGGAATTCTTTGCCAAAATCTTCTAGTGATACTCTTTTGACGTAATCAGTTAAGTTCACGTAAATCTACCAATGAAAGATTAATTTTTTCACGCTCTTTATCAATTTTTGAAACCCAAACTGTCACCACATCCCCAACTGAAACAACTTGGCTAGGGTGTTTAACAAAAGATTTACTCATTTGTGAAATGTGAATCAAGCCATCATCGTGAAGCCCAATATCAACAAAAGCTCCAAAGTCGACGACATTTCGGACAGTTCCTTCAAGTTTTTGACCAATTTCAAGGTCTGAAATATCAAGCACATCTTGACGAAGAACTGGCGCTTCAAAATCATCACGTAAGTCACGACCGGGTTTTAGAAGATCGGCAATAATATCTTTCAACGTTTCTTGTCCGATATTAATAGTTTCAGCCATTTCTTCAATAGAAACAGCCTGTAATTTTGCTTTAGCCGAATCATCTAAGTCAGTAATCGCTAATTCTTTCAGCAAGCGTTCAACAGCCTTATAAGACTCTGGGTGAACACTCGTATTATCAAGGATATTTTCAGCTCCTGGAATGCGTAAGAAACCAGCGGCTTGTTCAAAAGCTTTAGCTCCCAAGCGAGGAACTTTCTTAATTTCTTCACGTGAAGTGATACGGCCATTTTCATCACGATATTTAACAATATTTTCTGAGATTGTCTTATTAAGCCCTGAAACGTGCGATAGAAGTGCTGGGCTTGCTGTATTGATGTTAACCCCAACTTGGTTAACCACGGTATCAACGACGAAATCAAGATTTTCTGCCAATTTTTTCTGGCTAACATCGTGTTGGTATTGACCAACCCCAATTGATTTTGGATTGATTTTAACCAATTCCGCAAGTGGGTCTTGCAAACGACGTGCAATTGAAATAGCTGAACGTTTTTCAACAGTCAAATCTGGGAACTCATGACGCGCTAACTCAGAAGCTGAATAAACAGAAGCTCCGCTTTCATTGACAATAACGTAAGAAACGTCTGAAAAGTCTTTTAGGACTTCTGCCACAAAAGCTTCGCTTTCACGGCTAGCTGTTCCATTTCCAATAGCAATAATTTCAACGCCATAGTTACGGATTAATTCAGCCAAATCTTTTTTAGATTGTTCAATTTTAGCTTGGCTAGCTGGCGGAACAGGATAAATCACTTGAGTTGTCATCAATTTTCCTGTCTGGTCAACAACTGCTAGCTTGGCACCTGTACGAAAGGCTGGGTCAAATCCCAAGACCATTTTACCTTTTAGAGGCGAAACCAAAAGAAGGTTACGAAGATTTTCTGAGAAAAGTGCGATAGCGCCATCTTCAGCACTTTCTGTTAATTCACTATGAATACGACGTTCCATAGCTGGAACAATTTTTTTCTTAATGGTTTTCGCGATGACATCTTCGATATAGGCATTTTTATTTTTGAAACGAGATTCCATAAAACGCACCATTTTATCGATGTTGTGTTCAAAACCAACTTTCAGAACTCCCAATTTTTCACCACGATTAAGAGCTAAAATTCGGTAGCCTTGAATTTTACAAACTTTCTCTGAGAAATCATAATAAATTTGGAAAGTTTTATTATCATCAGCTGATTCGTCTTTAAGGCTTGAGACGATTGAGCTATATGACCAGATTTCATTGTAAACCCATGAACGAAGGCGATTATCTTCTGAGAATGATTCAATGAGAATTTCACAAGCGCCGGCAATAGCTTTATCAGCTGTCTCAAATCCTTCTGTTATAAAGTCTTGGGCTTCTGTTTCTAAAGAAGCTTTGCTTTGCAAAATTAATCGCGCTAATGGGAATAGCCCTGCTTCTCTAGCAATGGTTGCTTTAGTGCGACGTTTTTCTTTGTAGGGAAGATAGAGTTCTTCAACATCAGCTAATTTTTCAGCTGATTCAATAGCTTTTTTTAGTTCAGCTGTTAGTTTGCCTTGTTCTTCAATTTTTGCAAGAACAGTTGCTTTTCGATCAGCTAAAGCTGTCATACTTTTGTCCAAATCAATAATAGCTTTGATTTGAACTTCATCCAGATTACCAGTCATTTCTTTACGATAACGAGCAATAAAAGGAATAGTATTTCCTTCGCTTGTTAACTCGAGAACTTTGGTAATTTGGTTCTCTTTAATAGATAAGTCTTGAGCAATTTTTTGTATATTTTCATTTTTCATAGCTTATCTATTATAACAAAAAAACGGTTAAATCTGTGTTTTTTACTGATTTATTGATGATATTTAACTTAAGTTTTACCGAATTTTATCAAATTCATTCTTATAAATATCCGCTTAGCTTTTGATGATTTTTTTAAATGATAGTATAATAACTGGTGACTATATTTAGAAAAGAGGTGCCCAATAATGGCTATCACTCATAAACGTCAGGACGATTTAGAGTCAATGTTTGCAAGTTTTGCAAGTTTTCCAAAAGTCTCTAGCGACCCTGAAAAAGAAAAGGAAAGCAAGGATAAAGAAGCGAAGAAAGCGACTCATTAAGTTTTATGGACATTTTTAATCAATTACCGGCTAGTGTCTTACAATGGTTTGCAATTTTTATTTCCATTATCATTGAGGCACTTCCTTTTGTTTTACTGGGAAACATTCTTTCTGGTTTCATTGAAGTCTACGTAACACCAGATTTAGTTCAACGTTTCCTTCCTAAAAATAAATTCCTACGAATTGTTTTTGGAACCTTTGTCGGCTTTGTTTTTCCATCTTGTGAATGTGGGATTGTCCCTATTATCACACGTTTCCTGGAAAAGAAAGTTCCAAGCTATACTGCAATACCTTTCCTAGCGACTGCACCTATTATCAATCCTATTGTGCTATTTGCGACCTATTCTGCCTTTGGAAATAGCTGGCGCTTTCTTGGATTAAGGCTACTTGGTGCCATCATCGTTGCCATGACACTTGGTATTATGCTTGGATTTGTCGTTGACGATAATATTTTAAAAGAAAATGCAGCCCCTTGCCATTTTCACAATTACTCAGGAGAGCCGTGGCATAGAAAAATTCTTCTTGCTCTTGGACATGCTATTGATGAGTTATTCGACACTGGACGTTATTTAGTCTTTGGATCTCTGATAGCATCCGCTATGCAAATCTATCTACCGACACATATCTTAACCAAAATCGGTGGTAACTCTTTAACAGCTATTCTCATTATGATGCTTCTAGCTTTCATCCTGTCACTTTGTAGTGAAGCAGATGCCTTTATCGGCGCTTCACTTCTTTCTACGTTTGGGACTGCACCGGTTCTTGCCTTTCTTTTGATTGGTCCAATGGTTGATATCAAAAATCTCATGATGATGCTAAAATCATTTAAAGTTCGCTTTATTGTAGAATTCATCAGTGTTTCTGTTATCATGATTGTGATTTATTGTATGCTTGTGGGGGTGATTGGATGATTCGATTTCTAATTCTAGCTGGTTATTTTGAACTGACCATGTATTTACAAATCTCAGGAAAATTGAACCAGTACATCAATACCCATTATGCTTATCTTGCTTATATTTCTATGGTTCTGTCATTTCTTTTAGCAATTGTCCAACTGATTGTCTGGGTAAAAGATATGAAAATGCACAGCCATTTACATGGAAAATTTGCTAAGATTACCAGCCCAATGATTCTAGTTATTCCTGTTTTTATCGGACTTTTAGTACCTACAGTAAGTCTTGATTCAACAACGGTTTCAGCTAAAGGATATCATTTCCCGCTAGCTGCAGGTTCTGCAGGAACAGTCAGTGAAGATGGAACACGTGTTCAATATTTAAAACCCGATACTAGCCTTTATTTCACTTCTTCAGCTTACGATAAAGAGATGAGAAAGGAAATGAAGAAATATCAAGGTTCCGGAGATGTGAACATTACCACAGACAACTACATGGAAATCATGGAGCTCATCTATCTCTTCCCAGATGAATTTGCTGGACGAAATATCACCTATACTGGATTTGTCTACAATGAACCAGGACATGAGGGTTATCAATTTCTCTTCCGTTTCGGAATCATCCACTGCATCGCTGACTCTGGCGTTTATGGACTTTTAACAACAGGTAATACCTCAAATTATCCGAATAATACTTGGATTACCGCGACAGGAACTATTAGCCTTGAATACGATAAAACCTTGGAGCAAACCTTACCTGTTTTATACATTTCAAAACTAAAAGAAACTGATGCACCTGATAACCCATACGTTTACCGTGTCTTTTAGAGAATTCAAAACACCTTCCAATTTGGAAGGTGTTTTTTTATGAATGCTTTTTATAAGCAAAAACTAATCTAGCAATGTTAATCAAGGTAAAAGCTCCCCAAATTAACATGATAGTCCACTTACTTTCTGCTAGATAAATCAGAGTTAAAACCAATGTCGACGAAGTTAAAAGGATTGTCGATAAATGTGCTTTAACAAAATTAAGCATGTCTTTAAATAATCCCTTCTAGGAGACCACGGATAAAGTCTTCAGAATCAAATTCACCAATATCATCGATTTTTTCACCAAAACCAATGAATTTAACTGGGATATCAAGTTCTTGACGGATAGCTAGAACGACACCACCTTTAGCAGTTCCATCAATTTTAGTTAAGATAAGACCTGTCAATGGTGTAATTTTAGAGAATTCTTTAGCCTGGCTAAGTGCATTTTGACCTGTTGAAGCATCTAAAGCAAGAAGTGTTTCATGCGGAGCATCTGGTACCACGCGCTTAATGATACGACCAATCTTTTCTAGTTCTGCCATCAAATTATCTTTGTTTTGCAAACGACCAGCAGTATCAATCAGCAAAACATCAACATTTTCAGCAACGGCTTTTTCCATTCCATCAAAAACAACAGAAGCTGGATCAGCTTTTTCAGGACCAGTCACGACTGGAACACCCACACGGCGTCCCCATTCGGCAAGCTGAGCCACCGCACCTGCACGGAAGGTATCAGCAGCAACAAGCATGACTTTTTTACCTTCATTTTTGTATTTGTAAGCAAGTTTACCGATTGAGGTTGTCTTACCAACACCATTAACACCGACAAAGAGCATCACTGTCAAATCATCTTGAAAATTGATTTTTTCATTAAAAACGCCATCTTTTTCATAAATTTCAACCAATTTTTCAATGATGACACGTTTTAAATCATCCGCTTTCTTAGCATTTTCTAATTTGGCTTCATAACGAAGGTCTTCTGTTAATTGTGTCGCTACGTTAACACCGACATCAGAAAGGATAAGCATTTCTTCAAGCTCTTCAAAGAAATCTTCATCCACACGACGAAAATTAGCCAAGAAAGCATTCAAACGAGCACTAAAACCAGTACGAGTTTTCTTAAGGCTGCGATTGTATTTTTCTTCCTCTGTTTCAACCGCTTGTGAAGTAGCTTCTTCTTTTGGTTCATCTTGACGAGTATCGACAGCTTCAAACTCAACTGTTTCACCACGATCAATTGCTTCTTTTACAGCTTCCTTTTTAGCATAGTAATCAGCCATAACGCTAGAAAAATCTGCGCTTGATTCCTCTTTGACTTCTTCAGATTGACTAGCAGCATCTGCAAAAACTTGTTCAGAGTCTTCCACAGTTTCTACTGTATCTGTAACTTGTGTTTCAGCCTCAGTTTCTTCTGCTACTTCGTTTTTCTCATCAGCTACAGTTTCTTCAAGGTTTTGAGCTGTTTCTTGCTCTTCAACAAGCTCTTTTGTATCCTTTTTCTTTCCAAATAAACGATCAAATAATCCCATATTATATTACCAAGAAAACAAGTCAGTTTTCTTTTCCTTTCTACTTCGCATCTAAAATGTATTTTTTAACAGCTTCTGCTACACCTGATTGGTCGTTAGTACGACTTGTTACTGCATCTGCCGTTTCTTTTGCGATGTCAACACCATTTGCCATGGCCACTCCTAAAACAGCCCACTTCAACATGGAAAGGTCATTTTCTTCATCTCCCATAGCCATAACATTTTCTGATGTTAATCCTAGGTGCCCTACTAATTGATTTAAACCAGCAGCTTTATGAACACCTTTAGGCATCATTTCTACTATAATATCACGTGATTTAAAAATTTCAAAATGTTGATGTAGTTCTTTTGGCAATTTTAAGAGTTGTTGATCCAAAAAGTCTGGATTTGTCACACTGACCACTTTGTTGTAAATCACATTTTCTGGAATCTCAGCAAAGCTATTGACATTAACAAAATCAAGTGTCGGGTTAGCTAGCGGGTAATGCGATTCATTACCACGACAAGCTAAACTATAAACAATGCCATCACTAAGCACATCAAATGGGAGAGCAAGTGGCTCCAAATGACTGTATAACAAATGAAGATGATCGCGAGTCAACTCACTTTTAGCTAGGATTTCTCCATTTGTCTTCTGTACCAAACCACCATTAAAAGTGATGAGGTAATCATCATCAGAAATCAAATCCAACTCTTCAAGGAGCCCACTAATTGCTTTTAAAGGGCGACCGGTCGTGATAACCACTTTAACACCCTTATCACGCGCAGCTCTGAGGGCTAATTTATTTTCTCGTGTTACAACTTTTTGACTATTAAAAAGTGTGCCATCTAGGTCCAAGGCTAATAACTTGATATCTGCCATTAATCAACTAATCCTTCCATGTAAGTCATAACAGATTCTTCATCACAGTGTCCGATGATTTCACTTGAAATTTCTTTAATTTCTTTACGAGAATTTTGGGTTGCTACTGCAGTTCCCGCAAATTCAAGCATTTCAAAGTCATTGAGATTATCTCCGAAAGCTACAATTTCTGACGCTTTCATGCCATAAGCCTCACAAAGCGCTTGAAGGCCTGTTTTTTTATTAACACCACGAAGAACAATATCAACTGATTTGAAACCAGTAGTCACGGCTTGTGCATAATCAATGCGTTGATTAAACCAAGCTTCTCCTTTACGGACCGCGTCTTCAGAGAAATTAGCCGTAACCTTCAAAATATTATCTGTCACATTTGCCAAATCATCAACACGTTGGACATTTTCATAGTAATGACTGATAAAATCAAGGTATTCATCACTAGCATCTGGGTGCAAATAAGCGCCGTTTTCACCTGACAATAGAAAATCGTGTCCAAGCATATAAGGACTTTCAATCAAAGTATCAACAATTTCCAAAAATTGTGGTTTGGTTAAACCAGATTCAAAAACAATGTCTTTTCCAACTTTAACCAAAGTACCATTTTCAGCAATAAAAGCCATTTTATCAGCATGATGCTGAAACATTTTTTCCAAAGCCAATAGAGAACGCCCACTAGCTGCTACAAAAAGCATATTATTTTCTTCAAATTTTTCGAGGACATTATGGAGACGATGACCATCAAAGTAACCTTTACTAGTTAAAAAGGTTCCATCCATATCTGTCGCAACAAGTTTTATCATTTCTATCTCCCTCATGAATTACATAATTCTATTCTAGCAAAAAACGCCAACTTTTTCCTGCTAATAATCCATTCTTTTCGACTTATCACTAGCAAAAATATTTTTTAAAATTTTTTTGAAAAAAAGCCATTTTTTTTAAAATTTTTTCGAATATATTATTAAGAAGAATAATAAAAGGGGTAAACTATAATGAAAAAAAACAACCACTATTTTTGGATTTCAGGCTTATTAGTCTTAACAGCTTGCGGAATTGCTTTAGCTGTTAACAATCACTCTCACCACAAGCAAGCTAAAGCACAAACTAATCACCATCTCACCCATAAAACAAGTGCTAATAAAAAAGCATCTAAATCTGCTAAGAAAAAACAGGTCGATAAAAGACTTGATTTATTCCAATTGCCAAATGAAAAAAAGATTACTGATGATTTAGTCAAGGACGGCAAAAATATCGTTAATTCACGCCAAGTTAGCAAACAAGCTAGCCAATTTGATTTTGCAGCGTTAGCTCAAGGTGACTTTTCAAGTCTTGCAGGAACATGGCAAGATGCCAATGGTTATACGTTTGAATTTTCTCCACAAGGATTGGTTTCAAAAGATGGAAGATTAACCTTATCAGCTTTGACTTATGATGATAAAGGAGAAGCTATTTCGCAAGTTACTTCGTTAACTGGCGGATTTATCTTGTACTACTACGCTGCTGGCAATCAAATTCCTAATTGGCATTTCAATATTACAGATACCGATCCATCAGATTATGGTCGCGATCGTCTCTTTGCTGCACAACTTAGTCGCTTCGACTATGATTCAACACAACAATTCGTAAACAGTGTCTTTTACAAAATTTCTGATAACTATAGCAAAGTCACACAAGATGACAAAAAAGAAGCTGAACAGGAAGAAGACACTGAAAATACGCCAGAACAAGAGACAGAAACAAGAGCTGAACAAGCAAGTGAGAGTCAAGAAAATGCTCAAAATGACGTAACAATAGAATCACAAACAGAAACTGCGGCAACCAACTAAACCATTTGAATATAACTAACCTCCCAACTAGAATTAGTTGGGAGGTTGTCTAATATCACAAAAACTATTTACTTTCCAATATTTCTGCCAAATAAGGAACAATTTTTTCTCCATCCAAATCATTCAAATCACTTATCCAACGATAGTCAGTATGTTCTTCGGGATTCAATGTAACAATTATTTCCTTATTCTTAGGAAGATGAGCATCATAAACTAATCTAGTGTATACAATACCATTATCTAAATTACTATCTTCATGAATAATATCATCTATTTTGATCTGAAGTCCTACTTCTTCAAGACACTCTCTGACAGCAGCAGCTTTCGGCAATTCCTCACTCTCTACACTTCCACCAGGAATATCCCAATAAAACGGATAAACATTATTTCTACCATAGCTTGTGGCAACACGCTTTATCACTAAGTATTTTTCGTGATACTTTATTAAACTATGTGCAATTAGTTTATTTACCATTTTTCCCCTTTAATGTCATTCCACAAGATTTTCTGCATCTTTTAACTTAACGGATACGATACGTGAAATTCCTGATTCTTGCATAGTTACCCCATAAATACTGTCAGCGGCAGCCATTGTTCCCTTACGGTGAGTAACAACGATGAACTGACTTGATTTATCAAAACGATTGAGGTAATCCCCGAAACGTTTCACATTTGCTTCATCAAGCGCAGCTTCCACCTCATCCAGAATAACAAATGGGATAGTTTTGACGCGGATAATGGCAAATAGCAGAGCTAAAGCCGAAAGAGCTTTTTCCCCACCAGACATCAAGTTCAATGATTGAATTTTCTTACCTGGAGGCTGAACCGAAATTTCAACTCCTGCTGTTAACAAATCACCTTCTGTTAATGATAAATCAGCAGATCCACCACCAAACATTTGAGTAAAGGTTTGCTTAAATGAATCACGAATAGCATTGAAAGTCACTTGGAAGCGAGACTTCACTTCGTCATCCATGTCATTAATGGTATCAAGCAAAAGATTTTTCGAATGAACCAAATCCTCTTTTTGACTGTTTAAGAAAGTCAAACGATTATTAACTTCATCATACTGGGCAATAGCATCTAAGTTAATTGGACCTAACGCCTTAATACGACGACGTAAGTCTTGAAGACGTTCTCGAGCAGCTGCCATATCTTCAACAACTTGGCTAGCTTCTCTTGCCTCATCAAGAGTCAAATGATAGTCTTCAGTCAAATCATGGTTATAACCACGTAAACGTTCAGAAACTTGAGCCATTTGTGCTTCAACCTGTGCCTGTTTACGAATCAAGTCTTCATTTTTTTGATTTTCTTTAGTAACTTGCTCTTCAAGCTCTTCTAGGTTTGCTTCACAATCTTCCAACTCAAATCGAAGGCTCACTAAACGTTCTTCTTCGCTAGCTTTTCGTTCCACTGCTTCATCATGTTGTTTTTTCAAAAGCGGCAAGTTTTCAACTTCTTGATCACTAGCATGAAAGGCGAGTAAATCTTCGCATTTTGCTATCTCAGCTTTATTTTCAACTAAGCTAATGTCAAGTCGTGTCTTATTAGCTGATTCAAACTTACGTTCACTTAACAATTCACGTTCTTGCAATTTCGCTTGTGATAATTGTTGACGAAGATTTTCAACTTTTTGTGTAATAGTATTTTTATTTTCTTTGATTTGTTCAATCTCACTTGTCAACTCTTGTTTACGTTCAGCCACTTTTGTCAATTCTGCTTCAAAGTGAGCTTTTTGAGATTCCAAATCAGTTGAACTGCTGTCCGTTTCACTTTCTTGAAGTTGTTGACAAAGTTGATTAACATCATTCAAGCGTTCAGCAAGTTGTTGGTATTCCAACTCAGCTTTTTGTTCAGCAAAACGAGCTTCTTCTCCCTGAGCTTTTAAGCTTGCCAATTTTTCTTTGTTAGCTAGAAGAGCCTCGTGAAGGCCTTGAACATGTTTTTCTTGCTCGACTTGTTTTACTTGAAGGTCTTTTAATTCAGCAACAAGGTTATCTAATTCTGGTTTGATAAATGTGGTGTTATTTTGACGATTAGCACCACCAGAGAATGATCCACCTGGTCGAATTTCAGTACCATCCAAAGTTACTAAGCGGACTTGGTAATGCAGTGCTCGCGCAGCTTTATTGGCGTTATCAACCGTATCAAAAACTGCCGTTACACCAAGAAGATTTTGAAAAATACTTTCTAAACGGTTATCAAATGAAACCAAGTCACTAGCCATACCAAGGAAACCTTGACTTGAAGACAAAATGCCATGATTTTGTTGTGACAAATGGCGTGGTTTGATGGTCGTCAGTGGTAAGAAAGTTGCACGTCCTTGACGATTTTTCTTCAAGAAAGCAATTGAGCGTTTAGCTGCTGATTCATCTTCAACAATCACATGTTGACTTGAACCACCTAGCGCAATTTCAAGAGCTGTTTGATACTTACGATCAAAACTTAAATGTTCACTAACCGCACCAATAATACCGCCAAGCTGACCTGAAGCTTGTAAGACTGATTTGACACCAGCATAAAAATTACTATGATTTCTAAGAATAGATTCAAGACTTGACTGACGAGCTTGCTTAGATTTAATGATATCTAACTGATCAAACATCTTAGATTGTTCTGCTTGATAATCTTTTTCAAGCTGACTTGTTTTAGCAAATAGCTTCTGATAGGTATCAAGCAATTCTTTGACTTGTTCACGTGACGCTTCAAAGTTTTCAAGAGCTTCTTTAGCACTTGCTTTTAGTTCAGCCAAATTAGCTTGTGTTTGAGCCAATTCTTCAGATTTTGATTCTGACAATTGTTTTTGATTGTCAATATCAGCAATCGTCATGGTCAATTGGTTAGAAAGGTCAGCTTCTTTTTGCATCAAGCTAACAAATTCTTCACGCAATTTTTCAATGACTTGATCAGGATCAGTTGAGAAGCGATCTAATTCAGCTTGTAATTTTTGGATAGCTGCTGTTGTTTGCGTCAACTGCTCATCTAATTGAGCTAACTGATTTTCTTTTTGAGCTAGTTCTTCTCGTAAGCTTTCCTGACTAGCTTTTAAGTCAGCTAATTGAGTACTTGCTGCTTGTTTTTTCTCTTCTTTTTGGCTTGATTCTAACGCAATCAAATCCATTTGGCGTTCAAGGTCAGAAATTACTTTAGTTATATCAACCAAACCTGCTTGTTTATCTGCCATTTCTTCAGATAATTGATGGCGTTTTTCTTTTAAAGATTGATTTTGCTTTTCAAATCGCTGGCGCTGTTCATAGTAAGCTGACAAGTCTGATTGAATACCAGCTAAATCTTCTCTCAAGCTAGTTAAGCGCAGTTTATCAGCTTGGATATCTTCCACTAAGATATTCAAATGAAGCTGTTTACGTTCTTCTTCCAAGCTCATAAATTCCTTAGCAACTTGTGCTTGACGTTCTAAAGGCTTCACTTGAGCTTCTAATTCGTAAATAATATCGTCCAAACGGTCCAAATTATCTTGGGTTTGATTGAGCTTAGTTTGTGTTTCTTTTTTTCGTGTCTTATATTTTAAAACACCAGCAGCTTCTTCAAAAATAGCACGTCGTTCTTCAGGTTTACTATTGAAAATTTCTTCAACACGACCTTGTGAAATCACTGAGAACGAATCGCGTCCAAGCCCAGTATCCATGAATAAATCATGAATATCACGTAAACGAACCTTACGTCCATCAATCAGATATTCACTATCACCGTTACGATAGATATGACGCTCTACTCGAATCGTCTCTTTAGCATCTTTGATAAAACCATCTGAATTATCCAAACTAACAACAACTTGAGCATAGTTTAGAGGTTTACGGTTTTCAGCTCCAGCAAAAATAACATCTGGCATTTTACCACCACGTAGATTCTTGGCAGATGATTCACCGAGTGCCCAACGCAAACTTTCGGTAATGTTAGATTTACCAGAACCATTGGGACCTACAACAGCTGTGACACCTTTATCAAATTCAATTGTAGTCTTGTCTGCAAAGGACTTAAAGCCCTGCATTTCAATTTCTTTTAAATACATAAAATAAGAGATGAAAAGGCAAAATACCTTCCTGAACTAACAATTAAGAAAATCATAATAGACCTTCTTATTGCCCTCTAGGCTACGTCGAACACGCATCATATGACCTAGGACAGGTTGGACATTTGCCTTTACGAATTCCTTTCAAACGTCTTATTGAAGTAAAGCTAGAGCATTTTTAGCTGCATCTTGCTCAGCCAATTTTTTAGATTTTCCGATTCCTTGACTTTTAGCTTCGTCATTAACATACACAGTCACTTCAAAGACTTTAGCATGCGCAGGTCCAGATTCATTTGAAACACGGTAATCAATAGTAACATCCCCTTGACCTTGTAATAATTCTTGAAGCGTTGTTTTATAGTCTTTAACACGTTCAAAGTTTCCTTTTTCAACTTGAGGAATCATCACTTGATTTAAGAATTTGTTAACGGCCTCAACACCTTGGTCCATCAAAAGAGCACCAAGAAAGGCTTCAAATAAATCTCCTAAAATCGTATCACGATTACGGCCACCAGATTTTTCTTCACCGTTACCAAGTTTGATGAATTCATCAAAACCACAGTAACGTGAAAAACCTGCTAATGATTCTTCACGAACAATAACTGAGCGCATCTTAGACAAGTCACCTTCAGGTTTCTTAGGATACTTTTTAAACAAGTACTGAGAAATCAAAAGTTGAAGAACCGCGTCTCCTAAAAATTCCAAGCGTTCGTTGTGTGAAATGTTTAGGAGGCGATGTTCATTGGCATAAGATGTGTGAGTAAAAGCTGTTTCTAGCAAGGTTTTATCTTCAAAAACGATTCCAAATTCTCGCTGAAGTTTTGTATCTAAATCTTGCATGATAAATCTCCCTTCAAAAATTAGTCTATGATTTTATATCAATAAAACGTTTCCTTTAGAATCAGCCACTTAGCGATTCTAAAATATTTTTTCTAGTATAGACTATTTTATTATACCAAAAAGTTTCAAAAAAAGGGTATTCTCTCAAAAATCCCTACAATTATATTTACATGACAAAGTGTCAAGTAAATGATCAATTAAAGCACTAAAAAAGCCACCAACTGCTTTTTTCAGCAGCTAATAGCTTTTTTGATTTATTAGCATTTAAATCCCAGTCAGCGGTGTTGCCTCTTCAGGCGAAGTATCAAAGACAGTCATGTCATGACCAACAGCAAAATCAGCTTGCATTAAGTTATTTTCCATGGTCATATGTGCCAATTCTTTGATATTATTTTCTTTACTTAAGTGACCAAGATAGATTTTCTTTGTGCGATTACCAATGGTACGAATCATGGTATCAGCACCATCTTCATTTGACAAATGTCCACGGTCAGATAAGATACGTTGTTTCAAACTCCATGGATAAGAACCAGCACGCAAAATTTCAACATCATGGTTTGACTCAATCAAATAACCATCCGCATTCTCAATAACACCTGCCATTCGATCACTAACATAGCCAGTATCCGTTAGAACGACAAATGACTTGTTATCTTTCATTAAACGATAGAATTGCGGATCAACAGCATCGTGACTAACACCAAAACTTTCAATATCAATGTCGCCAAACGTCAATACTTTACCACGTTCAAAGACATGTTTTTGAGCCACATCAAGTTTTCCAATCATATTTCGATCGTCAATCATTTGCCAAGTTTTGGCATTAGCATAAACATCCAGATTGTATCTACGAGCAAGCACACCTACACCCTTAATATGATCAGAGTGTTCGTGTGTAATCAAAATAGCATCCAAATCTTCTGGTTTTCGGTCAATTTCAGCAAGAAGACTGGTAATTTTCTTACCAGTCAAACCTGCATCTATCAAAAGACGTTTTTGTGGAGTTTCCACATAAAATGAATTTCCAGTTGAACCGGAGGCTAAGACACTATATTTAAAAGCATTCTCAGACATCTAGTCCTCGTCATCCTCCCATTCATCATATATATCAGAATCCTTCTCATACGGAAGAACAATTGTAAATGTTGAGCCCTTTCCATAAGTACTTTGAGCCCAAATAAAACCTTTATGTTGTTTGACAATTTCTTTAGCAATTGCAAGACCAAGTCCAGAACCACCTTGAGCACGACTTCGCGCCTTGTCCACACGATAGAAACGATCGAAGATTAATGGCAAATCTTTCTTAGGAATACCAAGACCTTCATCAGAAATCGAAATAATCAACTGTGTTTCGGTTGTTTTCATGCTGACAGTGATTTTTCCACCATCTGGTGAGTACTTAATCGCATTGTTAAGGATATTATCCAAAACTTGCGTCATCTTATCAGGATCAATTTCCACCCAGATTGATTTGATTGGATAATCTCTGACAATTTCATACTGCTTACCAGCAACCGTATGTTGACTCTTAATTTGATCAAAACGATTTAAAATAGATGTCATAAAAGCCGTGAAGTTAGTCATTTCAACTTCCAATTGCACTGTCTGATTATCAATACGAGATAAGTTAAGCAAATCAGAAATCATGCGAATCATACGGTTGGTTTCATCCAAAGAAACTTTGATAAAACTTGGTGCGATATCTTCTTTCAAAGCCCCTTCATCCAAAGCTTCAAGATAAGACTTAACCGATGTCAATGGCGTACGTAACTCATGACTAACGTTAGATACAAACAAACGACGTTCGCGGTCTTCTTTTTCTTGTTCAGTCGTATCATGTAAAACAGCAATCAACCCAGAAATAAAGCCACTATCGCGACGGTTTAAAGCAAAACGAATACGTAAGGTAATAAATTCTCCCGTCTCGTCACGACGATTAAGAACAATTTCTGGTGTCTTAGATACCAAATCATGATAAGTATAATCACTATCATCCCCCAGAATATCAACAATATTCATCCCAAGTGCCTCTTCACGCTCAAGATTAAGTTGTTTCTGGGCTGTTTGATTAATCATGGTAATATTTCCAGAACGGTCAGTTGCTAGAACCCCATCAGTCATGTACGATAGGATACTTGCCAAACGATTTTTTTCTTGGGCAAGATTTTCCTGTGCCAAACGAAAGACAGTCGACAAATCATTCAGTTGACCAGCAAGTTCTGCTAAATCTCTATCTTTCTCAATGATAATATCTTCTGTGTATTTCCCCGTAATCAGCTCTCGAACCTTACCGCTTAAACGACGAATATTAACTGACGTTCTATAGTCTCTAATGGCCAAATGGATAAAATAAATGGCTACAAAAGCCAACAAAAAAAGAATGGCTTGTTCAAAAAAATATGGACTGTGTATCAAAGTATCATTCATAGGACTTCATGTAATACCCTACACCACGACGTGTCAAAATGTATTCAGGACGACTTGGAGTATCTTCAATTTTTTCACGCAAACGACGAATAGTTACATCGACAGTACGCACATCACCAAAGTAATCATATCCCCAAACAGTTTCCAACAAGTATTCACGAGTCATTACTTGTCCCATGTGTGTAGCCAAGTGATGAAGCAATTCAAATTCACGGTGTGTTAATTCGATATCTTCACCTCGTTTTTGGGCCACAAAAGCATCAGGTAAAATTTTCAAATCGCCGATGGTGATTTCAGAATTTGATGCAGAAGCATTTTCTTCAGCAACAGCTGATTCAATATTTTCTGTACGACGAAGGTGTGCTTTTACACGCGCTAGCAATTCACGATTTGAGAAAGGTTTTGTTACATAGTCATCAGCACCGATTTCAAGTCCAATAACTTTATCAAACTCACTATCTTTCGCAGACAACATGATAATAGGAATATGACTTGTTTTACGAACTTCTTTTGCAACTTCAAGTCCATCCAATTCTGGCAACATCAAATCCAAGATAATCAAGTCTGGATTTTCTTCTTCAAATTTTTCAATCGCTTCACGACCATCAAAAGCCGTTACAGTTTCATAACCTTCTTTAGTTAAATTAAATTTAATAATATCTGAAATTGGTTTTTCATCATCAACAATAAGAATTTTTTTCATATGTCACCTCTTCAATTCTATGTCAGTAGAATAAAAATTCTCAAACAACAATTTCTATGTCATTTCATTTACAAAAATGACCACTACCCCTAATTATATCAAATTTCAATACTAATTGGAAACATTGGACACTTTTGAAACCATAAAGTAACATTTGACGCAAGAATTCAATATTCTTTGAGTTAATCAGTTATTTAAATTTTCTGAAATATTTGACAGTTAACATTTCAATGTGGTAATATAAACTAACCTATATTGTTAGATGTTAGAAAAACTAACAAGGAAATCTTATCTTTGAAAAGGAGACAAGTGTGGCACTTATTGAATTTAAAAACGTTGAAAAATACTACGGGGACTATCATGCCCTTAGAAATATTAACTTAGAAATCGAGAAAGGACAGGTCGTAGTTCTTCTTGGCCCATCAGGTTCTGGTAAATCAACTCTTATCCGAACAATGAACGCACTCGAATCAATCGAAACAGGTAGCTTAAAGGTTAATGGTCATGAATTAGCTAACGCTTCTGCTAAAGATTTGGTTCAACTTCGTAAAGAAGTTGGTATGGTTTTCCAACACTTCAACCTTTATCCTCATAAAACCGTGTTAGAAAATGTAACCTTAGCACCTATTAAAGTCCTAGGAAAATCAAAAGAAGAGGCTGAACAAATTGCCGAAAAATTCTTAACTTACGTTAATATGTGGGATCGCAAGGATTCATATCCTGGCATGCTATCAGGTGGTCAAAAGCAACGTGTCGCTATCGCCCGTGGTTTGGCAATGCAGCCAGAACTTCTACTCTTTGACGAACCAACCTCAGCTCTTGACCCTGAAACTATTGGTGATGTTCTTGCTGTCATGCAAAATCTTGCTAAAGAAGGCATGAATATGGTTGTTGTTACCCACGAAATGGGCTTTGCTCGTGAAGTTGCTGATCGTATTATTTTCATGGCTGAAGGACAAATTCTCGTTGATACAACCGATGTTCAAGGTTTCTTTGATAATCCTACAGAGCCACGTGCTAAACAATTCTTGAGCAAAGTCATTAATCACACCAGTGATAATGTCTCTCAACAATAAGGAGGCTCTTATGAAGAAAAAAATTTGTTTAGCCGTTCTAGCTAGTCTCTCATTGCTCTTTATGAGCTTTTTCACTGCTTCAAAAACTTTTGCAGATACAACATCTGAGCAGATTAAAAAAATCCAAGATGCTGGCGTTCTTAAAGTCGGTGTCAAACAAGACGTCCCAAACTTCGGCTATTATTCAGCTGAGAGCGGCAAATATGAAGGAATGGAAATTGATTTAGCGAAAAAAATCGCTAAGACACTTGGTGTTAAAGTTGCTTACACAGCTGTTACAACTCAAACTCGTGAAGCCCTTCTTGATAATGGACAAATCGATCTTTTGATTGCCACTTATACAATTACTGATGAGCGTAAAGCTTCCTATGCTATTTCAAATCCTTACTATTATGACGAGATTGGCTTTTTAGTTAATACAGGTAAAGGTTTAAAAACAATCTCTGACCTCGATGGTAAAACTATCGGAGTAGCTCAAGGTTCAACAACTAAACTGACAATTGAAGAATACGGAAAAGCACATAACTTAAAATTCAAATTTGTTCAACTTGGTTCTTTCCCAGAACTCGCTATTTCACTTCACGCGAAACGTATCGATGCTTTCTCAGTTGATAAGTCAATCTTGACTGGTTATGTCAGCAAAAAAACTGCCATTATAGATGAAGGTTTCAATACTCAAGAATACGGTATCGCAGCTAAAAAATCTAACCAAGCAACCATTGATTATGTCAATGACTTGCTAACCAAGTGGAAAGCTGACGGTAGCCTGCAAAAGCTTTATGATAAATATGATTTAAAACCTGCAAAAGCAGAGAATAATTAAGAGAGGAGAATTGACATGTTTTTATTAACAACCGCAGCAGCGAGTCCATTTGCCCTCTCACGTTGGGCAGATTTCTTTGCCAACTTTGGTGAATTTGTTAAGGGCTTCCTATACACTTTAGGGATGTCTTTCTGTGCTTTGCTTTTAGCCTTTGTACTCGGAGTTATTTTCGGAGCTATGTCATCATCAAAAAGCAAAGTCTTGAAAGCTATTGCTCGTGTTTATGTAGAAGTCTTTCAAAACACACCACTTTTGGTGCAATTTGTTTTCGTCTATTATGGTCTTGCCATTATGACTAATGGTCTTATCATGATTTCAACATTCTTTACAGCAGTCCTTTGTGTTGGACTTTATCACGGGGCATACATCGCCGAAGTCATTCGCTCAGGTATCGAAGCAGTTCCAAAAGGACAAACAGAAGCCGCACTATCACAAGGATTCACTTATAGTCAGACCATGAGTTTGATTATCCTGCCACAAGCTGTGCGTACTATCTTGCCACCACTAACTAACCAAGTGGTTAACTTGATTAAAAATACTTCTACTGTTGCTATCATTTCAGGAGCAGATATCATGTTCACAGCCAAAGCTTGGGCTTACGAAACAACCAACTATGTTCCTGCATTTGCTGGTGCAGCACTCCTTTACTTCATCATGTGCTTCCCACTAGCAACTTGGGCGCGCCACAAAGAAGAAGAAAACAAAAAATCATATTCACTTTAGGAGGAGAATTAAATGTCAGTATTAACACCGACCAACCTTAGCTTCATCCTCCAAGGATTCTGGCTAACCATTTATATTTCATTTATTTCCATTGTACTCTCAACGCTTATCGGAACAGTGCTTGCCGTCATGCGAAATGGAAAAAATCCTGTACTTCATTTGATTTCAAGTATCTATATTGAATTTGTCCGCAATGTACCAAACTTGCTTTGGATATTCATTATTTTTCTTGTTTTCCAAATGAAGTCAACACCTGCTGGTATCACAGCCTTCACTGTCTTTACCTCTGCTGCTCTTGCAGAAATCATTCGTGGTGGTTTAAATGGTGTTGACCATGGACAAACAGAAGCTGGTCTAGCTCAAGGAATGACAAACTTCCAGATTTTTATCTACATTGTCTTCCCACAAGCTTTTCGTAAAATGTTGCCAGCTATCATTTCACAATTTGTAACAGTTATTAAAGATACTTCACTTCTTTACTCTGTTATCGCTATTCAAGAATTATTCGGTAAAAGTCAAATCTTGATGGGACGCTATTTCGAAGCCAGTCAAGTCTTTACCCTTTATGCTCTTATTGCTGCCATTTACTTTGTGATTAACTTTAGCATTTCAACGATTTCTCGTCGCTTAGCTAAAAAATGGGAAAAAGCAGCCGAATAAAACAACAAAAAGCTCCAGCTTTAAAGCTGGAGCTTTTTTATTGGAATAAAGTAAGCAAATAGCTAAGTCCTTTGTAACCAATAATCGTATAGAGATAGAGTGTGACAGGTTTTGTAATCAGGAAAATCGTAACGAATTTCTTAAACGACATTTTCGATAGCCCAGAAACCATGCAAAGAAAGTCATCTGGGAAACCAGGTAGAGCAAAAGCAGCTCCAAGAATCATCGCATAAGATTTCCCGTTATTCTTATCCAAATAACCAATATACTTATCGTAAGTCTCTTGGGAAACAAAAGCCTTCACAAATGTTTCTCCGTAACGTCTCGCTAAAGCAAAGGCGATAAGAGAACCAATAAAGATACCGGTGAAGTTATAAACGAATCCCCAAATCGGACCAAAAGCAATATAACCAATCACACTGGTCATCCCACCAGGAACAATTGGATAAATCACCTGAACCACTTGCAAAGCCATAAAAATCAGCGGTGCAAAGAGGCCAAGATGTCCTAAATAACTTTGGAAAAGCCCGCCAACTTGGAAGTAAGCTGGGTGCTGTTTGAAGAAAATAAACAAAGCAATGGAGATAATAAATCCAATTCCAGTTAAAATCTGAATGTATTTTCTCTGTGATCCTGTTTCTGTCATCGCATCCCCTCCCTTAATTGTCGTAGTCTTATCGTCGCCAACTGATGAGTTTTAACCCAAATACTTCTAAAAGGTAACTAATCAAAGCAAGTGGCAAAACGATTAATAGCAATATATACATAATCTTCTTTTTCATTCTGATATTACATTCAATTCAGCAATAAGATTGAATTCCTCTTTCATTTCATTCTTTACCAATACCAAGCCAAGGCTTATTTTTTCTTGTAGTGTCGTTCGATGATAGAACCTGAAGAAGCATTGATGACATAGCTATACTTTCTTGTCTTTGTCTCCAACTTAACCTCATAGGTAGCCACTAAACCAAGACGCTTTTTTGAAAATTTTTGTAACTGAACGTTCTTACTTGTAACCCCAGCATTTCGGTAAGCAATCTGACTGACATCATTAATAGTCAGATGATAACCAACTTGATTATAGGCATATGCTCCTAAACATAGCAAAGCTGATAAACCAAGCAAGATAAGAGCTAATCGATACTTCTTAAATCTCTTCATCTTTTCCCCGCTTCAATATTGTAATCATATTATAACGAAGATTACTTGAGAAAGCATGGAGAAAGTCTCGAAAAGCTGTGGCAAAAGTGTGGCAAATTTCCCCTAAATTTAGTTTATCGTATTTTCAATTTTTTCCTCTTACAGAATCGTAAGAAAGTAAAAACACTTGTCAGATTTTCTCTGACAAGTGTTTTTTAATTCTGACATAATGGAATCATTATGCTAAAGGTTGTTTTCTCTTCAGTAGAAGTTACTCGAATCGTGCCGTGGTGGCGATCGATGATTTCCTTTGTAATGGCAAGACCAATTCCAAAATGACCACCCTCACCTTTATAAAAACGTTCGAAGATATGCGCTTGATCCTTATCAGAAATTGACTCCCCATCGTTTGACAAACTAATTTCAAGAGCTTGATCACTTAATCGTTTACTTGAAACCCAAATCGTTGTTTTAGCATAACGAACTGCATTTGATAGGATGTTGGTTACGGCACGCTCAATTAATTTTTCATCTGCTTCAATGTCCAAGCAATCTGAGGCAAATTGGTGTTTAAAAACTAATCCACGTGCATCTGCCTTAGCTTTCAAATGCCAGCTAACATCATAGAGCAAATCAACCATATTGAACTTTTCCAATTTCAAAGGCTGCTGAGCAGATTCCATTTTTGACAAGGTTAAAATATCATCTACCAGCTCTGCCATTTTTCGACTTTCATCCAAAATGACACTGGCAGCTTCCCGATCATCAGCAGCCACTCCTTCCTTGATAGCTTCTGCATAGCCTTGAATAGACATGAGCGGTGTACGCAATTCGTGAGAAGAATTTTGGAAAAAGAGTTGCTGACTACGTTGGTTCGCATCAATCATGTCATTCATTTTATCAACCGTCTGCCCAACTTCGTTAAATTCACGATAGGCAAAATTTTCTGGCTGCAAATTGCTTTCACGATTACCAACTCTTAAAATATAAGACTTCAATGCACCAAAATGTTTATCTAACTTACGTGATGTCAAGAAAATGGTTATGATAGCAATCAAACCAACAATCACCATAAGAGAAAGCAAAAGGTAGTTGATATAGGTTTCAAAATCAGCAATCGGAGTAACATTAGCAAAAACAAAAACATAGTAATTCTGTGCTTGGCTATCATCACTATCTTGTTTAATATAGCTTTCGGAAAAAGTACCTGGATATTCTTGCATCTTAACCATGTAAGTTGAATCATAGACTTTTACTTTTCTAAAATGCTGTGTACTATTATCGAATTCATCATTAAACCAGTCAATATCTTTATTATCTGAAAAATAATCAATCACCTTCTCAGAAATTTGCTTTTCAGATAAATCATAGGTCGATGCTGAAATATATTTGATGTCAAATTTATCATCCACAATGGCATAAGTTGTCTCAAAAATATTACCATCAGAAATCTTTGGCAAATCCTCTCCAACATAAAGAGCATCAAGGATATCATATTGATTTTGAACAGCGGAGAACGCCTCTTCAGCCAAAAACAGCTTTAGTAAACCATTAAATACTAATAAAATAATTGCAAAAGAAGTAATTAAAATTGTTAGTGGCTGTAAAAACAAGGTTGTCCGAAAACGTGACTGCCACTTTTTCCTCTTCAAAAGCTGACCTGACTGTTTAATCTTTTTTGATGAGTTTGAACCCATAGCCCCAAACCGTTTCAATAAGGACATGACTCTCAACCCCTCTCAATTTTTTACGCAAGCGTTTAATGGTGTCATCTGTTACACGTGTTTCGACATCACTCTCATAGCCCCATACTTGGCGCAAAAGGTCATCACGTGAAATGGCTTCCTCACTATGCGACATCAACACTTTCAAGAGCTCAAATTCTGTATTGGTTAGCTTGATGTTTTTTCCTTGATAACTAGCAGAGCGGTCTTTGTCCGAAAGAATCAAACCTTCATAGGTTAATTGTTCTGCTTCTTCATTAACCCCATCTTTTGTTGCTGGTTGGCGAGCTAAAATTGCTTTAACGCGCAGGCTCAATTTTAAAGGTGAGAATGGTTTAGTAAAGTAATCATCTACCCCAGCTGAAAATCCTTTAACAAAATCATCATCACTATCTCGAGCTGTTAGCAGGATAATTGGTACCTCTGAACGCTTACGAAGCATGGCTGCTATATCAATACCATTTGTCCCTGGCATCATGACATCAAGAATAACCACGTCAGCTTCTTCCTTCATAAAACGTAAGAACAATTGGTCACCTGTTTCAAAAGCTTCAACTTCTAAGCCCTGGTCACGTAAAAATGAGGCAATCAAATCACGAATATTTTTCTCATCATCTGCCACAAAAACCTTAGCCATTTCACACCTCTACTAGCTTAATTTCTTACCTTCATCATACCATAATTCCTATAAAAAACGGCAAGCCTAGCTAGACTTGCCACAAAAATCTTACAATTTATAGCCTTGTTTTTCCTTGCTTTCCCTAAAAAAGTAAAGTAGAATTAGCCTAATATAGTAAGAATTATTAGATATTTTAGTGCTAAAATTTTAGGAGATATCAAAGATGGACGAAACAATGATAGAAAAAACATTTTAGGTTTATCAAGCAAAGAGGCTGATGAACGTCTTGAAAATGGTCAAAACAATAAAATGGTTGATGAAAACGCAGCAACACCAAGCTCTATCATTCGTCAAAATATTTTCACCTACTTCAATTTAATCTTTGCTATTATCACTTTGTTATTGATTATTGCTGGGTCTTATAAAAGTTTAACTTTTTTACCTGTTATTATCATTAACATTATCATCGGAATCGCTCAACAACTGCGCTCTAAAAAAGTATTAGACCAGCTGAATGTCATTTCAAAATCATCCTACCAAGTTATCAGAGATGGAAAATACCAATCTGTCCCTATTGATGAATTGGTGCTTGATGACATTATTTTACTGGATGAAGGGCGACAAATTCCAGCTGATGCAAGTGTCATCGATATGAATTGCTTCTAACAGGTGAAGAAGATGAAATTGAAAAGGTAATCGGCAGTGATTTAAAATCAGGTAGTTCTATTATCTCAGGAAAATGCCTCGCAAAACTAACCGCAGTCGGAAACGATTCATATGCCGACAAACTAACGCAAAAAGCTAAAGAAGTTAAACACAAAAAAACAGATATGATTCGTGCTATCGAAGGCATCATCAAATTTACTGGGATTATCATTATTCCCATTGGTATCACCTTATTTAGCCAATCACTGTTTTTAAATCACAAAACATTTAGTGACAGTATCGTGTCAACAGTCGGCGCTTTGATTGGAATGATTCCTGAAGGGCTATATCTCTTAGTAACCGTCGCTCTTGCCATCAGTGCAACCAAATTAGCTAGAAAAAAAGTCTTGTTGCATGACATGAAAAGTATTGAATCTTTGGCTCGTGTTAATATTTTGTGTGTTGATAAAACAGGAACAATCACGGCAAATAAAATGACCGTAACGGATCTTATTTTGCCTCAACAAGCTAGCCAAAAGGATTTAATAGCAAATCAGGCAATCTTCTCCAAATACATCAATACAATTTCAGATTCTAATATTACAATGTTAGCGCTGCGAGAATACTTCAAGTCAAAGGAAAAATTCCAAAACACAGAAACAACCCCATTCTCATCCAAAGTAAAATACTCTCAAATCAAAACAGAAAATTCAACTTATCGTTTAGGTGCCCCTGATATCTTGCTTGACCAAGCAGCGCTTGAAGCCAACCAAAATCAACTGACTCAGTAGGCCTCAGATGGTAATCGTATCTTAGCTTTAGTCAAAGTTAGCAAAAACGATGTTATCCCACTCCTATTTGTCGCTATCAAAAACGATATCCGAGCTAACGCTAAAGAAATCTTCTCTTTCTTTAACGACAACGACGTTGCTATTAAAGTTATCTCTGGTGATAATCCGCTAACTGTTTCAAGAATTGCTAACCAAGCAGGAATTTTAGATTCAGAAAACTACATCGATGCTAGTACATTAAAAACTCAAGAAGACATTGAAAAAGCCGCCCTCACCTACACCATTTTTGGACGCATCACTCCTGAACAAAAAAAGGACTTAGTTCTTGCCTTTAAAAAGAATAACTTTAAAGTAGCAATGACAGGTGACGGTGTTAATGACATTCTGGCCATGAAAGAAGCTGATTGCTCTATTGCAATGGGAAGTGGTAGCGAAGCAGCTCGTCAAGCAGCCCAAGTGGTCTTGCTTGATTCAGATTTTTCAAAAATGAAAGATACTGTCTCTCAAGGTCGCCAAATTATTAACAACATCACTCGTTCAGCAACCTTATTCTTATACAAGAACATCTTTTCAATGTTACTTGCTATCTTTTCAATCATCACCATTTTCACTTACCCGCTTGCTCCTACTCAAGTATCACTCATTTCAATGTTTAATATTGGAATTCCAGCTTTCCTATTGTCGTTGGAAACAAATACTGCTAAAAAGAATCAAAACTTTTTAAAAGAAACTATTTTGACTTCTTTGCCTGCTTCGCTGACTTCATTTTCAGCGATTGCTTGTCTGGTTGTCTTTGGTCAATTGTTCGATATTCCTCAAGGAGATATTGGGATTGCGAGCACTTATCTTCTGGCTGTTGTTGGATTCTTGATTTTAAAAAATATTTCAAAACCACTTAACAAGTATAAATTTTCTATTTTTACCGCTTGCTTTTTAGGCTTCATCATTTGCTACCTCAATCCATCGCTACGCTCATTATTCATGCTAAATGAATTCAGCAACGAAAGCATGGTGCTTTGCCTTATTTTTGCTCTTGCAGAGGTGACTGTGATGAGAAGTTTAACCTTCTTATTTGAAAAAATCCCAAGCATTCTTTCTAAGTGGCGATCAACTATTAAAAAGATGCTCGCTGATTAAAGCGGCATCTTACGAATGTTTGCGTAACTCTTTTCGAAATCTTTGAATCAAACCCTTCACCATTTTATAGCTGCTACGTCCTTGATTAGCGTAGTGGCCTTTTTTATTAAAATAGCTGCGCTCCCAGTCTACGTGACGACGACGTTTAATCCAGAGTGGAGCACGAAAAGCATTTCCTTGATTAGCTAAAATGTGTTTACGAAAAAGAGGATCATGACGTTTTATAGCTGCTACGTCAAGCTCATAATGCCTTTTATCATTGTGATTAGCATAATTAAAACTAGCACCATTAATAATACCATTGTGGGTCTGACCTTGAGGGTCAATTTCATTAGCAAATCGTCCCTTGCTATCAAGGATAAATTCCGTGTGAAAAGCCATCAAGATTTTAAAATTAACTGGCAATTCAAACCCTAAGATCGCTCGTTTAGGGGCTTTATTATGAAGACGAGCTGATTCCGTCAAATCAAAATCAAATTGTCTTCGCCAAAAACGACGCTCTCTTTTACCTTTTAAATAGGCCAACAAAGACAACCAATCCGTTTTCTCAGGGAAATGTACTCGAACCCACTGAGCTTGATAGGCAGAAATAACATAGCGAAATTGATGAACCTGGTGAGCTAATAAGGTATCCTCTGCCATATCTTCTCTTGGAAAGGCTAATTGTACCACCTCTGCTAATTCACTCCAAAAAGAATGATCAGGAGCTAGGTCATCTGAAAAATGATTTATCAACTGACGCGTCTGAGCAACTTCTCCTGATAATTCTAAAGGCATATCAGCTATTGTCATCAGTTCTCTTAATACTTGTTTTGCTTGATTACTAGTAGTTACAGCTTTGCTCTGATTCCAAAATAGGAAAAAGTCTTTATCTCCGATTTTCATAGGTCAATTATAGCACATTACAGTGCTAACACCTCTTTTAAGGTGGCTTATGATAAAATTACTATAGATAGAGGGGAATTTATGAAGACGTTAACAGAACAAGCTTTTGCTCAAGCTTTAAAAGAGATTATGACTGAAAAATCTTTTGATAAGGTCACTGTCACTGAACTCGTCCAACGCTTAAAGGTCAACCGTCAAACCTTTTACTATCACTTTAATGACTTATATGACCTTTTGGAACAAATCTACATTTCTGATGGTGAACAAATGATTGGAGACAATCGAACTGATGATTCATGGGAAAAAGGGATGCTAGCTATTTTTCATTATATTCAAGACAATAAAGCTTTTGTCTGCAATACCTACTACTCAGTTAATCGTAATTATTTAGAGCATTTTTTGTATGATCGTGCTTATGAATTAATCAAACCAGTCTTAGAAGAAAAAGGACTTGACTTAACCCAAGAAGAGGTCGAGTTTCGAGTACACTTTTATAAATATGGCTTAGTTGGTTTTATTTTAGATTGGATTGATTCAGGCTTACAAGAAAATCCCAAGCAACTAGCACATCGAATTTACCACTTGCTTGAAAAACTTTAACTAGACAATTTGGCAAATATGTCAAAATTTTAGACAGGGTGTTCACCCTGTCTATTTCATTTTCATCATAAAAGCGCTTTAATGAAAATAATCATAGAAAAGGAGTTGACACGTATGTATTATTCTAATGGAAATTACGAAGCTTTTGCTCGTCCTAAAAAACCTGAAAATGTCGATCAAAAATCAGCTTATATTGTCGGTAGTGGTTTAGCAGCTCTTTCAACAGCTGTTTTTCTTGTTCGCGATGCGCAAATGCCGGCTAATCACATTCATATTTTAGAAGAATTGAAACTACCTGGTGGTAGTATGGACGGGATTAAAAATGACCGCTTAGGTTATATTATCCGTGGTGGTCGTGAAATGGAACCTCATTTTGAAGTCCTTTGGGATTTATTTCGTTCGATTCCTTCACTTGAAAATCCTGAAAACTCCATCTTAGATGAATTTTATTGGTTAAATAAAGAAGACCCTTGTTATGCTAAAACACGTGTTATCCACGACAGAGGGAAAGCTATTCCAGATGATGGTCAACTAACGCTATCAGAAAAAGCCATCAAGGAAATTATCTCATTAATCTTAACGCCAGAAAGTAAACTGGCAAATGTACAAATCGACCAAGTCTTTACAGATGAATTTTTTAAATCTAATTTTTGGCTTTATTGGTGTACTATGTTTGCCTTTGAACCATGGTCAAGTGCCATGGAAATGCGCCGTTACCTCATGCGCTTCATTCAACACGTTGGTTGCCTAAAAAATCTTTCTTCTCTTCGTTTCACAAAATACAATCAATACGAATCATTAATTTTACCGATTGTTCATTACTTGACAGAACATGGTGTTGACTTTAGCTATAACACCACAGTAACTAACATTCTAGTCAATCGTAAAGGACAAGATAAAGTTGCTACAAAAATCGAATTAACCAAAGATGCTCAAGCAAAAGAACTCTTCTTAACACCAGATGACCTTGTCTTTGTCACTAATGGTTCAATCACTGAAAGTACTACATACGGTGACAACGAACACCCTGCTCCTGTTGAACACGATCTAGGAGCTAGCTGGGAACTTTGGAAAAAATTGGCTGCGCAAGATGATAGTTTTGGTCATCCTGAGGTCTTCTGCCAAAATATCCCAGATGCTAACTGGACCATTTCAGCTACTATCACTTTTAAAGATAAACGCATTGCTCCATACATCGAAGCTGTCAACCACAAGGACCCTTATAGTGGTTCCATTGTAACCAGTGGTCCAACAAGCATTAAAGATTCTAATTGGCTCTTAGGCTATTCTATCAGCCGTCAACCACACTTTAAAACTCAAAAAGACAATGAACTAGTTGTTTGGCTTTACCCTCTTTACACAGACCGCAAGGGTAATTTTGTTGACAAACGTCCTGACCAATGTAGTGGTAAAGAACTCTGCCAAGAATGGCTCTACCATATAGGTGTCCCTGAAGCTGATATCAAAGATATAGCTGAATCTGCTTCGACTATTCCATGTCATATGCCTTACATCACCACTTATTTCATGCCACGTGGTTTAAATGACCGTCCACTAGTTGTTCCAGAACACAGTAAAAACCTTGCCTTTATTGGTAATTACGCTGAAACTCCAAGAGATACCGTCTTTACAACCGAATATTCTGTAAGAACTGCTATGGAAGCCGTTTATACCTTACTTGACGTTGACCGTGGGGTACCTGAAGTCTTTGCTTCAGCCTTTGATGTTCGCATGTTACTCAATGCCCTCTACTATCTAAATGACCAAAAATCATTAGCAGAAATTGATATTCCTTGGACTGAAAAAGCTGTTCTCAAAGAAAGCCTCAAGAAAATTCACGGAACATACATCGAAGAACTCCTCAAAGAATATCATTTATTGTAAAGTTTTATAGCAAAGTTTTTATCACTAAAATAGCCCCTCGATTGAGGAGCTATTTTTTTAGATTTTCACATTTACTTTTCCTAGCTTAATAAATATTGAAAGTGACTTTTCCAGGAATTTTATTAGCTTTACAATTAGAAATAATGTTATTTCTAGTATTGTTAACAGCATTGCAGATAGATGATTGACTAGATGATGATGGTGTACTTACTGAACGACCAGCAGGTAATTTATCACCACTCTTACCAGAAAATCCTTGAACAGCTGTCCAACCTTTGATTGACAATGGTTGAATGTAATAGTTATAACCATTATCAAATGCCACACAGTGATCAAAATAACCTGTGACAGAACTATTATTGTTATCAAATCCTTTTTTAGCCTCATCAAAAGCAAGACAATATGATAACTTACGTGTGACACTTGATTTTGAATTTACCGAACCAAGCTTGAAGCCATTCGGATTACCATCAAAAGAATTTCCTGTCCATGCTGAAAGACTAATCGTACCAGCATCTGTTTTTATGAAATTACCCGAAGGTAAAGCAAATTTACCATTAGCAAAATTGGAAGTAAATGAGGCATCTTGAGCTTTAATTAATTGCACTAAATGAAGATTTTCATCCAGAGCATTTTTATGATCAAAATCATATTTCCCAGTAAAGACATCGGGATTACCATTGTTCCAAACGGCACAATTTGTGTAAGTAATATCAGGTGTAACATCCCCTGCTTTATCAAAAGAATCCCATCCATCATCAGAATTATCCCAAGCATAACAGTAAGTAAAAGTATTACCACTACCTGCACCTAATTTTGGAGCAAAACCATCAGCATTACCACCACGAGTATAAACATCACAATTACGATAGCTATAAACTGCCTCAATTGTGTTTTGATAAGCACCTGCAGTCACTTGCAAGCCTGCATCATTATTGTATCTAACAATACAGTTAGAAATCCTGTTATTGCCTGCAGTTTTACCTTTAATTTGAATGCCGTTGTCAGGTGCGTGTTCGATAATCACATTTTGAACTGTGTAATTAGAACCCGAAATACGAACACCTACAGCAGCATCTGACGATGCTTTTCCTACATATTTAGCCATAAAGTCTGAAAAATCAAGCTCCGGATAAGACCCATCCGCATTTTGCACACCAATTATTTGGACATTAGCATTTGTTTTTGAAAGGGCAATTTGACCATCACAAGCAATTTTTGTCCCTTTCACATAAATCTTACCTCCACCAGCTTTTTCTGCCTTTGAAATAGCAGAGCGAAGGTCATTATAAGTTGATACTGTCACTGCGTTAGAAGCTGCTAATGAAGAGGAGATTAAGCTTTCATCAGAGCTTTCTGTATTTGACAGATCAACTTCAGTAGTATCACTTGAACTACTGATTTTCTCAGTTTCTTGACTCTCAGTAACTTCATCATTGCTTGCAGATTCAACCTGGATACTAAATAAATCAAGGCTATTACCTTTAGCATATAAATAGAGCTCACAAGCTTCACCAGAGTAAACATAGCTTTCCTCGCTTACTGCTGTGCCCGCAGTCATAGTGGTTAGTTCTTGACCTTGAGCATTAGCTAAAACAAGATGACTCACTTCAGTCTCTGAGTCACTTTTCAAAATGACTGTGATAACATCCTTATCAGATACTGAGAATTTAAGTGAACCATTTTCCTGATTACCCTCAGCATTTAATTGCAAAGCTGATGAATAATCTGTCCCTGAAAGATTTGCCGTTTCTGATTTAACAGCCATAGAAGACTCGTTAGCTGCTAAGATAGTCAAACCAGCAATTGTTTTTTCAGAAGTCATTTGGCCCAAATCTTTAAATTTTTGGTCACTAAAATTCCACGATAAGACAGAATCGGCTTTAACAATTACAGGTCCTAAATTGGACAATATAGCTGATAAAGCCAGCAATAAACTAAACACCAGAATTAACGGGTGTTGTTTTAAGTTTCGCATTCTTTAACTCCCCCTTTTTGCGAACGCTTTCTATATTTTATCACCTTATCCTTGACTTCCCCTTTTTTTGCAAATATGGAAACGCTTTTATTTTTAGATACAAAAGAAGCCCCTAAACGGGACTTCTTTACCGAATTTATTAGAAGCAAAAGAATTATTCAGCATCTGGACGTGATTTACGAGCGATATCAGCTAGGATATTTTCAACAAACTCATCAATTGATTCAGTGTGAGTTTGTTTGCTACCGTAGCGACGAACGTTAACAGTCTTATCAGCCATTTCTTTATCACCAACGATCAATTGGTAAGGAATTTTCTTAGTTTGGCTTTGACGAATCTTAAGTTGCATTTTTTCGTTACGTTCATCAACGTCAACACGAACACCTTTATCACGAAGAACTTTAGCTACTTCCCAAGCGTAGTCAACGTGAGCTTCGTTAGAAACTGGAATTACAGTTACTTGGTGAGGAGCAAGCCATGTTGGGAATGCACCTTTGTAGTTTTCAATCAAGATAGCTGTAAAGCGTTCCATTGTTGAGATAACACCACGGTGAATCATAACTGGACGGTGTTCTTCACCATCAGCACCAATGTATGTCAAACCAAAACGTTCTGGAAGAAGGAAGTCAAGTTGGATTGTTGACAATGTTTCTTCATTACCAAGAGCTGTTTTCACTTGGATATCAAGTTTAGGACCGTAGAAGGCTGCTTCACCTTCTGCTTCAAAGTATTCAACACCCATTTCATCCAAGGCAGCTTTCAACATTGATTGTGCATTTTCCCACATTTCATCGTCATCATAGTATTTGTGAGTATCTTTAGGGTCACGCAATGATAGACGGAAACGGTAGTCAGTCAAATTGAAGTCTTCGTAAACATCGATAATCAATTGAAGAGCTTTTTGGAATTCTTCTTGGATTTGTTCAGGAGTTACGAACAAGTGACCATCGTTAAGTGACATTTCACGAACACGTTGAAGCCCTGACAAAGCACCAGATTTTTCGTAACGGTGCATCATACCGATTTCAGCGATACGGATTGGCAATTCACGGTATGAGTGTACGTGGTGTTTGTAAACTTGAATGTGGTGTGGACAGTTCATTGGACGAAGAACGAATTCTTCACCATCACCCATGTCCATTGTTGGGAACATGTCTTCACGGTAGTGATCCCAGTGACCTGAAGTTTTGTAAAGATCAACTGAAGCCAATGGTGGAGTGTAAACGTGAAGGTATCCTGATTCAACTTCTTTATCAACGATGTAACGTTCCAAAGTACGACGGATTGTAGCACCATCTGGCAACCAGAATGGAAGACCTTGACCAACTTCTTGAGAAATCATGAACAAATCAAGTTCTTTACCAAGTTTACGGTGGTCACGTTCTTTAGCTTCTTGACGTTGTTTAAGGTAAGCTTTAAGGTCTTTTTTATCGAACCAAGCAGTACCGTAAACACGTTGCATCATAGCGTTATCGCTATTTCCGCGCCAGTAAGCACCAGCTACGTTCAATAGGTGGAAGACTTGGATACGACCAGTTGAAGGTACGTGTGGGCCACGGCAAAGGTCAGTAAATTCACCTTGAGTATAAACAGTAAGTCCGCCTTCATCTTCACCATGTTCTTCGATCAATTCAAGTTTGTAAGGATCATTTTTGAACAATTCACGCGCTTCATCGATAGAAATTTCTTTACGAACGCATGGAAGGTTTTCCTTAACGATTTTTTTCATTTCTTCTTCGATACGAGGAATGTCTTCATCAGTGATTTGACCTGATGTGTTATCAGTATCGTAGTAGAAACCATTCTCGATAGCAGGACCTACACCAAGGCAAAGATCTGGGAAAAGACGTTTTGCGGCTTGAGCAAATAGGTGAGCTGCTGAGTGACGTAAGATATCTAGAGCATCTTCGTGATCAGGTGTTACGACTTCAATGCTACCATCTTCAGTGATTGCACGAGTGGTATCAATCAATTCTCCGTTAAATTTACCAGCCAAAGCTTTTTTAGCTAGTGAATTACTAATACTTTGAGCAATTTCAAAAGTTGTTACTCCAGATTCAAATTCGCGCACAGCGCCATCTGGAAAAGTAATTTTAACCATACTATTCTCCTTTAAAAGATTAACATTGTTGAACATTCCTTTTTGGGAACCAGGTAAAAGGAATGTGATGAGTTTACAAGAATTTTTTCCCGAGATAAAAGAAAAACGACATCCCAAAAGGACGTCGTAACGTGGTTCCACCTTCATTTATCTACGACAAAAAAGAGTCGTAAACCTCAAATCAGCTATATCGTAGCTACCGTTTTATGTTTGCATAAAAAGCAAAGGAAGTAGTATTGAATCAGCCAATCTTGCGCCCTTCTCACCAACCGGCACTCGCTCTAAAGATTGAACCCTGTTCAACTTGTCTTCGATAGTTATTATAACACGAATTTTTTATTTTTCAAGAATTTAATCAAGGAAATCTCGAATCGAATTAATCAAGCGTTTTGGAGCCTTAAAAACTTTCGCAGATGTCTTAACCGTTGCTTTAGCTGCTTCTGCTGGTAATTTAATGGCAGAATGCGCTAATTTAACAGAAGTTTTCTCTTTTTGGCCACGAACTGTCAATGAAAATTTTTCTTTTTTCTTGTTCTTAGCAGAAATCAAAACATCCAAATAAAACGCATAAACTGATTTACCAAAATGTTCAGCAGAGATGGCATACATTTTAGCTTGATAAGCTTTATCATCCAAAGCTGGTGTATTTTTAATGGCATCTAAGATAGCATTTGCCAAATCTTCTTCCTGGTAAAAGAGAGTTCCAAACATCTTTTGATCAATGATATCATCCAAGTAAGGATTTCCGTGCGCAATAACTGGCGTTCCACTAGCAAGACTTTCCGTATAAGTCAAACCTTGTGTTTCACTGGTTGAAGCTGAGATGAAGAAATCAGCTGCTTTGTAATAAATAGCTGTTTCATCATGTGGCACCATACCAGTAAAAATCACATTGTCTTCAATATCAAGTTCTTGAACCATTTCTTTCAAGTCTGACAAAAATGGTCCGTCACCAACAATCACTAGTTTTACACGGTCATTTTGAGCTAAAACATCTGGAAATTGTTGAACAATTGCTTGAATATTTTTTTCGTAAGAAATACGTGACAAGCTAAGCAGCATTGTCTCATCTTCTGCAATGCCAAGTTGCTTACGAAGATTATTGGCATCTTCCTTGGTGATATCCTTACGTTCATATTCTTCAACACGAATTCCTGTTGGGATCACGCGTTTTGGAATTTTAATATCATATCCATCAAGAAGATTTAGAACAATACGAGACGGGCAAATAACACCATCCAAATCATTCATATAGCCACGCATGACGTATTTGACCATACCTGGTTTAATGATTTTTCCTTTAGCAATATACCCTACATAGTCTTCATATTGTGTGTGATAAGTGTGGACTACTGGGATACGAAGAGCTGCAGCAATCATTTTTCCAAGCATTCCAACACTAAATTCCGTTTGGGTATGAATAATATCTAGTTTATATTGTTTGGCAATTTTATAAGACGAAATCAATCCACGATAAACAATGCGGCGATCTGTAAATGAAATAAAAGGCACACTAGGAAGTCGGATAATCGTTGGATCTTCATAGCGTTTCACCGCTTTATCTGTGGTTGTAAAAATATAGACCTCGTGTCCTTCTTTTTCCAACTCTTCCTTGAGGGTACAAATACTCGTTGCTACCCCAGAAACTTGAGGAAAATATGTGTCCGTAAAAAGACCAATTCTCATTTTACAACTCCATTACTTTGTGATAAACATCAATTAATTCATGAGCAACTTTATCAATGCTACGACTTTGAGCAATATGATAACCTGCCTCTTGTTTTTCGCTATTTCCTGATAAAACCTTGCGAAGGGCTTTAACAAAACCAGGAACATCTTGTGCTAACTCCGCACAGCTACTGTCAACCCAGCCGTGATAAACAGGAATATCTCGCAAAACCACATGTTGGTGACTAGCAAGTGCTTCAAGAACGACAATTCCTTCTGTTTCCTCACGACTCGGGAAGAAGAATGCATCTGCCCCACTCATAGCACCTTCAAAAACATCCCCTTTAATGTAACCAGCAAAAATCACATTATCGGGATGCTTACGTGTCACAATACTTCGTACTTTATGAGGAATAACCCATTTATTAGTCTCACCGAACCAAATAAAACGCACATCAGGCATTTGCTCTGCAACTTTAACAAAATCATCAATACCCTTACGCATGAAGTAAAGCCCCGCACAAATTACAACTTTTTCATCTGGTTTAATTCCAAAATGACGTCTAAAGGCTTCTTCTTTTTCCGGTTTTGGAACATATCGTGACAAATCAATTCCATTTGAAACGGCATAAATTGGTTTTTCAACCCCATAGCCACTAATCAATGATTTCGAGTATTCAGTCGGTGTAATAATAGCATCCGCATTATTATAAAAATGACAAAGATACCATCTAAAAATTGGTGATACTAGATTAGAGCCGATAAAAGAGTCGCGAAAATCTTCTTCAGTTGAATGACCATGCATCAACACTTTTTTACCAGCTTTTTTAGATTTTTTCAATAATTTCCAGCTTTTAATACCGTAAGTATTGATGTGAACCAAATCATAATCGTCATTTGGATTAGTTGTATAGTCTTGCCCCACCATTGAAAGAGCACGCTCTTGGTGCTTGATGGCGCGGCCAATTCCTGATTTTCTTAAATAATTTTCGGCTTCCAAATACAGTAAAACTTTCATAATTTCTATTATAGCTTATTTTGTAATTTTTTTCACTAAGACTAAAAAAAATCAGCCCCAAGGCTGATTTTCTGATACTATCCTGTTTTGGATTATTGACGTGTTGTTCCACGCAATTTAAGACCATGATTAAGAATGATTTCTTTTTCTTCAAGCTCTTCTTTGTTCATGATTTTTGTCAACATACGCATGCTGACAGCTCCAAGGTCATAAACTGGTTGACTGATTGAGCTAAGATTTGGTCGTGTGTATGATGTAATTGGTGAATCATTACTTGTAATGATTTCAAAGTCTTCAGGAACTTTTTTTCCTGCTGCAAACAAACCGTTCAAAAGACCTGCAGCCAATTCATCTTCAGCTACATAAGCAGCTGTAGCACCAGAATTCATGACACGTTGAGCCAATTCGTAACCATCTTTGTAGTTGTAGTTGGCTTCAAAAACAAGTCCTTCTTTGAATGAAAGATTGTTCTTTCCAAGTCCTTCTTTGTAACCTGCAAGACGAACTTTTCCGTTAATGTCATCAATAAGTGGTCCTGAAACAAAGGCAATATCTTTGTTATTTTTAGCCAAAATATCAACAACATCAGCCACGGCAGCTTTGTAATCAATATTAACACTTGGAAGTTGGTGTTCTAAATCAACTGTTCCTGCTAGAACCACTGGTGTGCGTGAGCGAGAGAACTCTGCACGAATTTTTTCAGTTAAATGGTGTCCCATGAAGATAATACCATCCACTTGTTTTGCAAATAAAGTGTTAACAACATTAACTTCTTTATCGTCATCTTCATCACTTGACGCAAGAACGATATTGTATTTGTACATTGCTGCAATATCGTCGATACCTTTCGCTAAGATTGAAAAATAGCTATTAGCGATATTTGGAATAACAACACCAACTGTCGTAGTTTTTTTACTTGCCAAACCACGAGCAACTGCATTTGGACGATAGTCTAAACGGTCAATAACTTCAAGGACTTTTTTACGAGTGTTTTCCTTTACATTTTTATTGCCATTTACAACACGACTAACTGTTGCCATTGAGACGCCTGCTTCTCGTGCAACATCATAAATTGTAATCGTATCATCAGTGTTCATTATTGGACTTCCTTTCTATTTGAAAATTTCGCTTTCACAAATATTTTAGCACCTTTTGGAAACACTTTCAAGTGCAAACTTAGAATTTTTGAAAACTTTTCATATTTTGAAAACGTTTAATTCATATTTTTTTCCTAACTTTAAATAAAAATGATAAAATCGATAGCTTTCCTATCAATTTGTGCTATTTTTCTGTCATAAGTCCAACAAAAAAAGGGGGTTTTCAGAGACTTTTAGCCTATTTCTATGAAAATTAAGTATCTTTAATTTTTTTGTATCAAGCTCTTGATTTTTTCGTCTTTTTTTGAAAAAATGGGGATAATTAGAAAGAAGGTTTCTCATGTCAAAATTAGATCAAATCCGTTCATACCTTACTCAAGAAAAAGCAAATATTGCTGTTTTCTCTGATCCAGTTACTGTTAACTATCTAACAGGCTTCTACTGCGAACCACACGAACGTCAAATGTTCCTTTTTGTATATAGCGATCGTGAACCATTCCTTTTTGTCCCAGCACTTGAAGTTGCACGCGCTAGCCAAATCGTAAACTTCCCTGTTTTTGGTTACGTTGACTCTGAAAACCCTTGGGAAAAAATTAAAAATGGTCTTCCATCAACTGAAAGTGCCAAAGTCTTTGCCGAATTCGACAACCTTAACGTCACAAAATTCCAAGGCTTGCAAACTGTTTTTTCTGGACGCTTTGTAGACTTAACACCATTTGTTCAAAAAATGCGCCTCATCAAATCGCAAGACGAAATCGATAAAATGATGGTTGCTGGTCAGTTCGCTGATAAAGCTGTTAAAGTTGGTTTCGATAACATCTCACTTAACAACACTGAAACTGACATTATTGCCATGATTGAATTTGAAATGAAAAAACAAGGTGTTGAAAAAATGAGTTTCGACACTATGGTCTTGACTGGTAATAATGCCGCTAACCCACACGGTATCCCAGGCACAAACAAAATCGAAAACAATGCTTTGCTTTTGTTTGACCTTGGAACAGATATGCATGGTTACGCTAGTGATATGACTCGTACTGTTGCCGTTGGTAAACCTGACCAATTCAAAAAAGACATTTACAACTTATGTTTAGAAGCTCACATGGCAGCTCTAGAGTTCATCAAACCTGGTGTTCTTGCTAGTGAAGTGGATGCTGCTGCTCGTAAAGTCATTGAAAAAGCAGGTTACGGTGAATACTTCAACCACCGTCTTGGACACGGTATTGGTATGACATGTCACGAATTCCCTTCAATCATGGAAGGTAATGATATGGAAATCCAAGAAGGTATGTGTTTCTCAGTTGAACCTGGTATCTACATTCCTGGCAAAGTTGGTGTTCGTATCGAAGATTGTGGTCACGTCACAAAATCTGGCTTTGAAGTCTTCACACACACACCAAAAGAATTGCTTTACTTCGAAGGATAAAACAATTAATCACACAAAAATTCCCAGTCTTTCTGGGAATTTTTTTATTGCAGGAAAAAGCAATTGCTGTTAAAATGAGCCTAAGAAATCCCAAAAGAGGTTCTTATGTTTTATAAAACAATGACATATTGTCCTGAATGTGGACATCCTTTAGAAAAGAAATTCCTAGAACATGAGGGGGATATTCCTTACTGTTCCCAATGTGATAGTTTTCGTTTTCCAGTCTTTAACACTGCAATTAGTGCCATTTTATTCAACGAAACTCACGATAAAATTCTCCTGATTAAGCAGTATCAAATGACAGAACACATCTTATTGGCTGGTTATGTATCACAAGGGGAAAACGCTGAAACAACTCTAGCTCGAGAAATAGACGAGGAGTTGGGATTGCAAGTCAAATCGTTAACATTTAATGCTAGTCAATACTACGAACGTAGCAATTCTCTTATGATTAATTTTGCTGTGACAGTAACTGGGGAAGTCACACCCAACCATGAAATTGACGATTGGGATTGGTTTAGCATTTCAGAAGCCAAAAAAGCCATTAAAAATGGTTCACTAGCAGAAAGTTTTTTACTAGAATTCTTAGATAAAGAGCAAAAGAGACTGGGATAAAAATACCCAGCTTCTTTGTTTATATGTTAATATGTTATTTTTTACAAGACGCAGTAGCTGAGTGGGTTCTAATACGCTGATAAACCAGCTTTTACAATCCTGCTCAACCTTGTGAGGGTGAGACGACGAAATCGAATTTCTTTGAAATTACCGATTTCTGTCTCACTCACTTTTTCTCATACTTGTCTTGCATTTCTTGCCAAAATTGCCGAACAGCTTCTGATTGATTTTCCTTTAATTTCATCAAGACCATCATCGAATCTTTCTTAATATCAAGTGGCCGCCAAATAATGTTTTTTCTTTCAAAAGGTCGAACCATCTTTTCCATCATTAAAGAGATTCCCAAATCATTTTCAATCAAATCAATAATCATATTAATACGATTTCCCTTATAGGTAATCTGTGGTTCAAAATGATTCAAATGACATAACTCTAAAAAAGGTTGTAGCAGCTGTGTCTGTTCACTAAGTTGTAGGAATGTCTCTGATTTTAGCTCTTCTATGCTTATACTTTCCTTATCAGCCAGTTGATGATTGCTTGGCAAAACCACTACCCAACAATCTTGATCAATGGTTATTTTTTCAACATTCTCTGGAAGTGTTTCATTGAACTGTCTTGCAAAAATGATATCGCACTTGTGCTTTAATAAATTATCGAGCAAGACATCCGCCTCTTCTTCTTCGACGTTTACCTCAAAGGTTGGATGGTGCTTTTTAAAATTAGCCATTTCTGAAATAATGGCATAAAAAGGCATGCTTGGAATACCATGCAGCAATAATCTACGGTCTTCTTTTTCTTGTAATTGCCCCACTTCAGCAATTATTTGCTGGTAATTTTCCAAAATCTTTTTGGCATATTTTTCAACCACTTCTCCTTCTTTAGTGATTCTGATATGGCGACGATTTCGGTCAAAAAGCAGTACTCCAAGTTCCTTTTCAAGTGCCTTAATTTGCTTTGAAACATTTCCTTGGCTAATATAAAGATGCTCTGCTGTTTCAGTGTAACTCAGGGTTTCACATAAGGTTAAAAATACTTGTAATTTTTGAAGATTCATTGCTTTGCTCCTATTTATTCCATTTTAGAATATCTTATCGCCAAAAGCAAATTGATTTTTAGCTAAATCATGTTACACTAGTTAATGAACTTAGGTTTTCATTTAAGTCACTTTATAGAAGTGAGCTTTTTTTGTCTTATTTTTAATCATAAAAGGAGGAATTTTATGCCAACTGGTGTTATTATCAATTCTTTTGCCATCATTTTTGGCGGCATTCTAGGTGGAATTTTTGGTCATATCTTATCAGAGGATTTTAAAAATCAATTAAACCTTATTTTTGGGGTTTGTTCAATGGGAATGGGAATCTCATCTATTGGTCTTATGAAATACATGCCTGCTGTCATCTTTGCCATCGTTGTTGGGACAGCTATCGGACTTGCTATTAATCTAGGAGAATGGATTAATAAAGGTGGCTCATTGATGCAAAAAGCCGTCTCAAAAATCTTACCTCAAAAGCACAGTAAACTCTCAAATGATGAATTTCTAGCAACCCTACTAACCGTTATCGTACTTTTTTGTGCTAGTGGTACGGGGATTTATGGGAGCCTTGATTCAGGAATGACTGGCGATTCAACCATCTTAATCTCAAAATCTATTCTTGATTTCTTTACTGCTGCTATCTTTGCTTGTAATCTTGGCTTTGTAGTTTCTTTGATTGCCATTCCACAATTTATTATTTTTACCGCACTTTTCTTGCTAGCAGGTATCATTGTCCCTTTAACTACACCTGATATGATTGCTGATTTTAAAGCCTGCGGTGGTTTCTTAATGGTGGCAACTGGTTTTCGTATGATTAAAGTCAAAATGTTCCCAACCGGAGATATGATTCCAGCTATGGTCATTGTCATGCCTTTATCTTGGTTTTGGGTCAAAGTTATCATGCCATTATTATAAAATCTAATATTTTTAGAAAAATTAGAAAAAGTCAGTTGATATTTTAGACAACTGACTTTTGTTTATCTTGTAAAAACGCTTTTTATATCAAAGATTCTTTTATTAGTTCACTAAGAAAATAATTTGCAATCTTTTTTTAAGTTTGTTATCATACTTGCTATAAATAAAACTTTGAGGAGAACTCTATGCCCAAAACTGCTCAAGAATCTTTAGACTCTTGTCTCTTTTTCGCTATTAAAAAACTAGATCGAGCTCTTGATAAAATCACGGAAGAGGGTTTCCAAAAACTTGGCTTAAGTCCATCTTATTCTACCCTTCTTCTGATTTTAGACCATGATAATGGTAAGCTTCAAAAAGATTTGGCTAAAATGCTTTGTATTACAGCACCTACCTTAACAAGAATTGTTGAAAAACTTGGTAATAAAGGCTTTATTCAAGTTATCAGTGAAGGTCGAACAAAGCGTGTTTATATCACTGAAAAAGGTAGAAAATTAATTCCTGATATTCATCAAGCTCATATTGACACTCAAAAAGAATTTAATCGTTTAGTCAAAAACGGCTTTTCTGACACTCTCGTTTCTGAACTAAACCAAATCACTGAGCAATTGAAATAATAAAAGTTTTAGAGATACTAATCTTGGGTATGTGATTGAGTCATTTGGCTCAATTTATCCTTATAGGTTTATATGGTCGTGGTCACTCACCATGGCCTTTTTTAAAGGCTTGGAATATACTATCAAGTGGATTTGTCATCTTAATCCAAGTGTGCTAAGATATTCTTTGTAGATTTATTACTAAGGAGATTATTGTGCCCGATAACATTCAAGAAACGTTGGAGGGGTGCCTATTTTTTTCTATCAAGAGACTTGATCGAGCTCTTGATAAATACACAGAAGAAGCTTTTAGAAAAATTGGAATGTCACATTCCTATGCTTTAGTCCTTTTTATTCTGAATCAAGAAAATGGTAAATGTTATAAAGAACTTGCTAACATTCTTTGTATTGCCCCGCCTTCTCTAACAAAAATCATTGATAAACTAGCTAGTAGAGAGTTTGTCACTATTGCTCGTGATGGACGCACAAAACGTGTTTACATCACCGATAGAGGAAGAGAACTTGCCCCTATCATCTGGGAAGTTTTTCATGACACACGACAAGAATTCATGAAAATGACTCAAACTTATAATCTTGCTACCATTATTGATCAAATCAATTGTTTAACAAAAAGAATTAAGTAAAGAAATCCTCTCTTTCTTTACTTAATTCTTTTTTTAAAAGCTAGCGAAATATAAATGAAAATGCTATGATAGAAAGAAAACTAGGAGGCTAGCATGAGTAAAGAAGCTATCAAAAAAAAAGTCCTCGATGCCTTTGATCATCGAGTTGCCGTCCGTGTCTATAATGACCAAGAAATCTCACGTGATGATATGGAATATATCCTTGACACTGCCTGGTTAAGCCCTTCTTCAATCGGTCTTGAAGCTTGGCGCTTTGTTGTTCTTGATCGTAAACAAATTGCTAAGCTCCGTGATGAGCTAAAGGCCGTTGCCTGGGGAGCACAAAGTCAACTTGATACAGCTAGTCATTTCGTTCTTCTTCTTGCTGAACAGAATGCTCGTTACGACTCTGAATCTGTTAAAGATAGTCTGGTTCGCCGTGGTCTTGGTGATGGTGATGCTCTTAATAGTCGCTTAGCCACTTATGAATCATTCCAGAAAAACGATATGGTTTTAGCTGATAACCCACGCGCTCTCTTTGATTGGACAGCTAAGCAAACTTATATTGCCCTTGGTAATATGATGACATCAGCAAGTATGATTGGTATTGACTCTTGTCCAATCGAAGGTTTTAACTATGAAAAAGTTAATGCCATTCTTACTAAAGCTGGTGTTATTAATCCAGAAAAAGAAGGTATTGCTAGCATGGTATCATTTGGTTATCGTCTTAAAGATCCAAAGCACCCTCGCTCACGTAAACCTAGAAAAGAAGTCATTACTTGGCTTGACTAAAATAACAAAAACCTTGAACAATAGTTCAAGGTTTTTTATTACAATAAAGCCATTTTCACTGCGCTAATTAAACCACTACTTGTTCCTGGGAAGGCAAAAATCATTTGGCTTAAATCACTTGCTGTTACTTTTTGATTAATCATTAGTGTCAAAAGATTAATCATCTCGCCAGCTTCATTTCCTAAAAAGCTAGCTCCAACCAATTCTTTCTTTTGGTTAATAATCAAAGTCACATGCGCATCATCTTCTAATTTTGTCTGGAATTTTAATTGTTGTCCAAATGGGACTTCGACAACACGATAATCGTCATTACCACGAGCCTCATCAATAGTCACCCCGACTTGTGCAATACGTGGGAAGGTATAAACTAGATTTGGAATTGCTGGATAAGTAATCGCCTCAGTATTCATGCCTAAAATAAAAGCTGCAATATAATCAGATTCAAAGCTTGCTGTCGGAGTTAAACGTGGAATGGTTTTATCAACGACATCGCCACTTGCAAAAATATTTGGTACTGCAGTTTGTAAATGCTGATTAACAACAATTCCTGAACGATTGTATTCAATCCCTAACTCTTCGAGTCCAAGATTTTCAACATTTGGGATTCGACCAGTAGCATCAAGGACATAATCTGTTTCAAGGATTAACTCTTGAGCTGTTGTCACACGTAATCCATCATCAATGCTCTCAACTTTTTGAACCGCTTGATTGAAATGGAAGTGGACACCTTCTGCTGCCATTTTAGTGACGACAGTATCAACGTAATTTTCTGGATAAGCAGCCAAGGCTCTATCGGCATATTCAATCACATGTACTTCTGAACCCAGTTTTGCTGCCATAGTCGCAAATTCCATGGAAATAATTCCTGCACCGATGAATGTGATACGTTTTGGCATAACATCCAAATCAAGAAATTCTCGACTATCATGTAAGAATTCTTGTCCTTGAATAGCTAGACGAGCTGAACGTTGCCCAGTTCCTAAGACGATATAATCGGCAGTGACTTGTGTATCATCCACATCAACCGTATGAGCATCAAGCAATTTTCCATACCCTTTAAGTAAATCAATATTTAATTGCTTAAACATTCCTTCCATAAGAGGTGCATAAGTTGGAATCTCAGCTTTTTTAAATGCCATAAGTTCTTGCCAATTAACCTCTGTATTTCCTGTAATGCCAGCTTTTTCATAGCGTGATAAGGCATCTACGAATTCAAATGGACTATCTAATAAGAACTTAGCATTACAGCCATAATTCGTACATGTTCCAGCTGTAACATCCTTTTCAACAATAGCAACTTTTTTTCCAACTTTAGCCAAAGTCACTGCGGCATGCCAGTTTGCATGCCCTGAACCAATAAAGACAATATCATAATCAAAAGTCATTTTTGTCTCCTTAAAGTTGTTGTAACAACCAATTTTGATAACCAATAAAATTAATTAAATCTAATTGCTGTTGCGTCCACTGTAAATCAGCCTCTTCATCTTTGTAATAATCTTTAAGTAAATCATACGTCACCAAATCTTCAGATACCGCTTTTACCATTGGCAGTAAATCCTGCAAACCATTTTTTGAGATCTCTAGATCCTGCCTAAGCCATTCGAGAGCTGTTGTGGGAACTTCGAAAGCTTCTTGACTCTGGTAAGAGAGAATGCCACCTAAATCTAAAATACGGTTAAAAAGTTGCTGGGCAAAGTCACGTTCTTCTTCAGCATGACTTTGATATTTTTCAGCTAATTTTTTAAACCCTTGTGCTTCAAATTGCAAAGCAAGCATCTGATGTTTATTTGACTGGCTTAAAACACCATTTCCAATTTTTTGTAAAATATCAATAGTATTCATTATTCATTATCCTCTTTTTCAAAAAATAATCGTGCGCGATTGATTAAAGTTTACTACTCAAAAAGCAAGTTGTCAACTTTTACATTTATTTTTTTCTATGTTATGATAAGAGCAAGTAAATACAAAGAAAGAGAAGTTATGACAGAACAACATCCTACCTTAACTAATCAATTATGTTTTGCGATTTATAATGCTAATAGGGTTTTCAATCAATTTTATAAACAAAAACTAGCTAAATTTGATTTAACCTATACACAATATATTGTTTTACTTGCATTGTGGGAAACTGATAATCTTCCTTTGCGTGAGTTGGGAAAACAATTAGACCTTGCTAGTAATACACTGACACCGCTTCTTAAACGTTTAGAAGAAAAAGGTTATCTAACACGGATTCGTCCCGAAGAAGATCAACGTCAGCTGATTATTGCCCTTACAGAAGCTGGCAAAGCCCTTCAAGCTGATGTTGAACAAGAATTACACACCTGTGTAGGAGAATTTACACCTGCTTTACAAGGAAAAATTGAAGAAATGATTGAAGACAATCACATCTTGATTGAAGAATTAAAAAAATTATTATAATAAAAAAGAGTTTGGATTTATCCAAACTCTTTTATCTTGCATTAAAATTTTTCATTTGGCGTTTGATATCGCGGTCTTGTTCACGACGTTTGATGGTCTCACGTTTATCATAATCGTGTTTTCCTTTAGCCACACCAAGTAAGACCTTAGCAAAGCCATTTTTCAAATAAACTTTAAGAGGAATAAGAGTCATCCCTGTTCCTTTTAAGTCATTTGATAGTTTTTCAATTTCACGTTTTTTAAGTAACAATTTACGTGTACGCTCTGGTTCTTGGTTCCAGATATTTCCTTGTTCAAAAGGAGAAATGTGGACATTAATCAACCAAGCTTCGCCATTTTTAATTTGAGCGTAACCGTCTTTTAGCTGAATACGTGCAGCACGAACACTCTTGATTTCAGTTCCCGTCAAGACGATTCCAGCTTCAATGGTATCAACAATATTATAGTCATGACGTGCTTTTTTATTTTGAGCAACGACATTTCCTTCACCTTTTGGCATATTAAGCTACCTCTCTTATGTCAAATTTTGGGTTAGCAGTTTCAACCTTTTACTTTTTAGCTTTACGTGATTTTTTCTTAGCGACTTCTTTGTAAAAAGGTTTCTTACCTGATTTTTTAGAAGATGATTTTGAAGATTTATAATTACGTTGTTTGTTTGATTTGTGGTCTTTTTTACGATCTTTGTGATTATCAGATTTCGGACGGCGTTTATCTTTTCCTGAACGATCTTTGCGTGATTTTTTCACTTTTTCAATCACATCATAATCACTTGGAATATATTCAAAATCAATGTCACCAGTCTCTTTGTCAGCACGTGTCAATTTAATCTTAATTTGTTGACCAACTCGGAAGACTTTACCTGATTTTTCACCTTGAAGTGTCAATGTACGCTCATTGTAGTTGTAGAATTCTGGAAGAGTTGTGATGTGAACCAAACCTTCAATGGTATTTGGTAATTCGATAAACATACCGAATTTCACAACACTAGCTACAACACCATCAAATTCTTGGCCAACATATTCTTCCATGTATTCAGCTTTCTTCATAGCTTCAACCACACGTTCCGCATCAATAGCGCGACGTTCAAGGGTTGATGATGACGTTGCCAATTCAGGAATAATATTTCTAAAATGTTCGATTTTATCATCTGTGACTTGTGTGTACTCACGAATCATACGGTGAACAAGCAAATCAGGGTAACGACGAATTGGACTTGTAAAGTGTGTATAGTATTCAGCAGCCAAACCATAGTGACCATGATTATGTTCAGAATAACGCGCTTGTTGCATTGAACGTAGCAACATCATATTCAATACTTCGGCACCTGGTTTACCTTCCACTTTAGCCATGAAATCTTGCAAAGCTTGCTGGCTAATTTTATTAGCTGTACCATGAATTTGTACTCCAAAAATACTTGCATAATCAAGGAATTTCTGTAATTTTTCAGCCTTTGGATCTTCGTGGATACGGTAAATAAATGGTAATTTGCGTTTTGCAAAGTGCTCTGCCACTGTTTCGTTAGCTGCTAACATGAATGATTCAA